>CAZDHQ010000074.1:0-872 GCA_964505135.1 uncultured Ferruginibacter sp. | reverse complement strand
GGTGTCTAAATCAAACTGCTTTAAAGAATCATTGCTGCTGAATAGTGCTGCAACCGCGGTGGAATCAGATTCAAAATTGGAGCTTAGTTTATTGGCAAGATCCTGGTTGGTTCTCAATTTGGTAATAATAAGCTTTACCGGCGCCTGTTTGCCAGACTTAAGGGTTTTTAGGATCGTGTAAAGGCTGGCGCCTTTTTCAAAAACATATTTGCCGGGTTTGATATTTTGATCGTAGTTATTCAGCTTGGCAAACCACCTAAAGGTTTTGGTATTGGATACTACCTGTCCATTAGCCAGCACACGCTCCACATCTTCAAAGTTGCTGCCCGTTTTAATAAAAATTGCTTTTTTATCTTCATTAAAGAAGGCGTTGGCTCCAAAAATAAAGTATGCAGCAAAGGCACCCACGGCTAAAATAACAAGGAAGACTGCTGTAAAAATTCTTTTAAATGAACGCATAAAACGATCAACTATTTATTGAGCAAATAAAAATAAAATACCCTGTCTAAAAACGACAGGGTAGATAATATTGTTATAAAAAGAAAATTATTTATGGTTGGTATCTGCAGCAGCAGGCTGGGCAGCACCAGGCATTGGTACCGAATTGTTAGTGTTTTGATTGGATGGCAAAGTAGACGGCGTATTGTTAATCAGCTCATCATTTTTAGAAGCACTGGCTCCCTTTGGAATAAAAATGGGAGAAAGGATGCAAAGTACACCTACAACTCCTGCAAAGATCCAGGTGCCTTTTTCAAGCACATCTGTGGTTTGTTTTACACCCATTAGCTGATTACCCACGCCACCAAAAGTACCGGATAAACCGCCACCCTTAGGATTTTGAATCAATACAATAAGGCCCAGTATCACAGAAG
>CAZDHQ010000073.1:0-10655 GCA_964505135.1 uncultured Ferruginibacter sp. | reverse complement strand
TAATCACAAGCCCTGCCACCTTACCCTGTATCTGGTCCATGGGGTTGGTAACCAAACCCTGTACAAAGTCTTTTGAACCGATACTGGATACTGCACCTGTTACATCTTTTTTACGGGAAGTACCATAACCCACCACCACCACATCACTGAGGCCGGCTGCTTCTGCTTTCAGTGTAATAGTAAGGAAGCTTTGCTTGTCAATATTCACTTCCTTAGTTGCATAACCAACAAAAGACACCACCAACACTTTTGCATTGTCACCTGCTTCAAAAGAAAAACTGCCGTCTTCTGCTGTAGTAGTAGCTTTAGAAGAGCCCTTTACCTGCACGGTGGCACCTGATAAAGGCTCGCCTTTTTCATTGGTAACTTTACCACCAATCACAGAAAGTTTTTCAGCGGCACTTGCTGTTGCTTCGCTGGATGATTTTTCTGAAATAACGATGAGTCCCGTTTTTTCAACTACCCTGTATTTTAGATTGGTAGAAGCCAGCACATCGTTCAGTACCTGTAATGCAGGTACATTATTTACATTCACTGTTACTGTTTTGCCGGCAGGAATAATGTCGTTGCTAAAAGCAAAGCGGTAAGTTGTTTCATCCTCGATGGCTTTAAAAAAATTGGTAAGCTTTACATCCTTGAGGGAGAGGCTCACTTTCTCATCCTGGGAATAGCTGCGTGCACTTACTGACATGGCACATACGAACAAAAGAATGGCCGTTAATTTCATAATTCTAAGCAGTTTTGTTAAAGGGGAGTGGGATAGAGCTCCCCCATAAGCATGGTGTTTTTTCATACCTTCGTTTCGGTTTTAATTAACAAAAGACAGCTTACCCCGCAAGAGTTTGCTGTTATAAGATTTCGATCTTAAGGGAGAATGTGACAGCATTCTCCCTATTTATTTTTAGTTGTATAGCTTTATCCTGTTTGGCTCACCTGCTTCTATGGAATAATTGAAATGCCTTGTTTCTTTTAAAATACCCAATACTGATTCCAGTTCTTCCTTTTCAAAAATGCCGGTGAAACGGTAATTGCGGATCGCTTCATCATCAAACTGGATGGTAACCCCATACCAGCGTTCCAGTAAAACAGCTATATCAGCAAACCGCTCATTGGTAAACACAAGTTTGTTTTCTTTCCAGGCTGTTTCTTTTATATAGCCATCATCTGTTTTAGTAACGGGCTCTACCAGGCTCTCCAGGTCAAGTGTATTATCCGTTTTGGTTGGCTCTTCGTTACTCTTTTTGTTGTTACTGGTAAGCAGTGGCCATTTTATTTTTTGATTGGGCCTTAGTGTAAGCCTGCGATGGGCTGCCTGGTTTAAGGTTATTTCCACCACACCGTTGATCAGCGCCGTTTCAGTTACTTTTTCGCCGGGGTATGCTTTTACATCAAATGCGGTACCCACGGCTTTTATATCCATGCCAGCAGTGTGTACAATAAAGGGAACTTCCTTATTGTGCTTTACATCAAAAAATGCCTGGCCATTTAGAAAAATATCCCTGTTAGAAACTCCGTAATCAGCGCCAATGGTTATTTTACTTCCACCATTCAAGGTTACTGAAGAGCCATCCGGTAATTGAAAGTTTTTTCTTTCCCCGTTGGCCGAAATAAATGTCTTCCCGGTTTTTTGTACCGGCTGGTTGCCTTTGCCGGTTATAAAAAAGATAAGTACTGCAGCGGCTGCTGACAGCGCAAGCAGGATGGTAGCTATTTTTCCCCGGTTCCTTCGTTGATTGGGTAATTGATCGTCTTTGGTGTGGGTATATGCTGTGTAATCTTGTATTGTATTAGACGGAAGCGATGCAGCTGCTTTGGTATCCTGCTTAATTATTGATGCCAGGATATTATCTGAAACGCCGGCTGGCATAGTAGTATCCGGTGTGTATTGAAGCCAGGCTTTTTCTAACAACTGCTGGATTTGTTCATCGGTTAAATCCGCAGCCAGAGCAGCAAGTTCTGCCTTTTGTTCTTTGGTAATGCGGTTATTAAAATACAATTCAATAAGCGCTTCCATTTTTGCTGATAACATTTCTATGTTTCGCCGCAATGTTTTTTGCCAACAAAATGCTGCCAATAATTCGCTGCTGATAGCTAAGACAAACAACTGCTGCTTTAGGACTAGTGCTAAAAAAGAATTGTTGAAAAAAATCAGAACAGGTGTAATAAGATCAGCAGCAGGGGGAGCTGTTCTATTTCCAGGTTCATTCTTACCTGTTCACGTACAGTTTTGATTGCCACTGCCAGGTGGTTTTTCACTGTATTGCGTGAAATGTTGAGCGTACTTGCAATTTCATCCAGTTTTAAACCCTGTTCTTTGCTCAGTTTAAATACCAGGTGCTGCTGCGGGGGAAGATGCTGCACGGCATCATGAATGGCATGCTGTACTGCCCGTTGGTTGGATGCTGTTTCGGTAGAACTTTCACAGGTGCTGCTTTGCTGCTCTATTTGCACCAATAACAAATTTTCACGTGCAGTGCGTTTAAAATGATTGATTGCCTGGTTTTGAATTGTTTTAAAAACAAATGCGTCAAGGTTATTAATGGTATTTAAATGGGCTTTGTTTTTCCATAACTTTAAAAAAGCGTCCTGCACCATATCCTGCGCCTGCTGCGGATTAGCCGTAATCTTTACAGCATATCCATACAGTTTATCCTTATACCGGTGAAACAATTCAGCAAAAGCTGCTTCGCTTCCCTGTGAGGCAAGCAGCAGTAGGTCTTTCTCGGTGTAGCATTTATAGTTTGGCAAAAGCAGCAGTAATTGGTTTCCTAAATTATGGTATTTGGTATCAAGTTAAACGTTTAATTCATCAATTAATAAAAGGATAATAACGCAAACGTTTGACTAAAAAAACAGATCCCTTAAAAAAGGGCAGGATATTAAAATTAGTAGCCTGTTAAAAAACGCCCAGGCATACTATTTAATGAGCAAGGAGAAGGTGCAATAGCAGTGCAGGTATATGCATATGGTGTAAAAGAAGTATTCCTAACTTGATCGGCTTTTTTTACCACTGTTGAACGATAATGCAAACCTGGTGATCCCGTAAAGCAAACTCCTGGGCACCCCAGGGACGAAGCGTAACTTCCTTTAAATTAGGATGAAGAAATTCAGGGTGGGAGGCGGCAACGGTTGCATACGCTTCATGGATATTTTTTGTGACCAACCTAAACTCAGGGTTATGTTCTTTAGCCAGTGGTGTATGTTCAAAAAGATTAATCGTTAGCCCATCTCTGGTAAGCACGCAAAAGGGTTCATGTGATTTGATCTCATCATGTGCAATAGTAAATTGCAAACAGTCTACAAACATTTTTAAACCATCAGCAATATGTACATAGTAAACAATGGGAACAAGCTTTTCAAAATTCATGGTTATGTTTTATTGAATGCTTTTTTATCAATCATCACTGCCACGCATTCTGTTACAAAGCTCTTTCTTTCTCAGCTAATGAGTACTTGATCCAAATCAAGAAATGAATATTTCGGAATTATTCCATCTTCCGCTCCAGTTCTGTAGAATGCAGCAATGCCATTTTCCAAACCTCTTTTTCTTTTCGCAGTACCACAGTCTCCAACCATTTTACATGCGTAGTCTTTCCGCCAAAGCTGATGTCTGCTTTATTAAAATAAGATACCCATGCTGCATTGCCTTCCATTTTAGTTTCAATAAAGTCCAGTTGATTCACCCGTTTAAAATCAGGCGACTTTGCCTTACGGGTTGTGATACGGATTGCTAAGGAATCAAAGTTCCAAACCTGCCCGCTTTCTAAAATCATCACATCAGCAGTGCATAAAGATTTTGTTTTCGCTACATCCAATTCAGCAAGTGCCTCAAACACATCTCTTACCACCTGTTGTACTGCCTGCGTATGTTTCACCGGGCTGCCTGGCTGGGCAATAGCGTTGGATGATAAAAAGAAAAATACCACCCATGCAAAAATGTTTCGAATCATTGTGTAAGATTTAATGCTGAAGGAAAATTTGCTGTAATAATAATTGCAAGCGATCCTATAAAGATAATTAGGTATTCAGTTTTGCTTTATCAAAATTTTAGTAACACCTAACTGAAATACTAACTAAAGGGTTGCCAACCTCTGAAAGGTTGGCAACCCGGGCAGGCAGCTTTTCTACTGCCCGTAATAATGAACGTTAACTGGGTTTCCAACCTTCAGGAGGTTGGAAACCCTTCAATGAAAACGCCGCTTACAATTTTGTTCTTAAACCTTCTTAAATAAAGTAAGATTTAAAAAGAAAATTATCGCAATAAACCCCTCGATAATATGGTATGCTTGAGTTAATGAGTTAAGGCAATTGTAATGCTAACTAAAGGGTTGCCAACCTCTGAAAGGTTGGCAACCCGGGCAGGCTCCCTGGCGCTGGAATGAGGCGTAGATTTGTGCCAGGCTTCCAGTGCCTTTCCGTTACTAAGCTAACTATGTAATGCTGCTGAAAGAATTGTCTCAGGCGCTGGAACGTTACTAAGCCAACCATCTAATCCCCATAAAAACAAATCCCCCACCACCACTTTTATCCTTACTTTCATCCCTCAACTGCCATCAAATGAAAATATTCCCCCTACACATCTTTGCAATATTGCTCTGCCTCACCTCCACCGCACAGCAATTAAAACTAACCTCACCCGATAAACACATCCAATTCCTCTTCACCTGCAAAAACGGCACCCCACAATACAGCGTAGCATACGATCAGCAGCCACTCATCCAACCATCCACGCTGGAGCTCACCTTCAAAGAACAAGGCCACTTTGGCAACGCAATAAAAATGGGCAAGCCCACCATCACCAAAGAACACAATGATTACACACTCATCGTTGGCAAAACCAGCGAAGTGCATGATGTGTACAACCAGGCCATCATACCATTGCAGCAAAAGCAATCGCCGGGGCTGCAGCTAAATATAGAAGTAAGAATATTTAATGATGGCCTGGCCTTTCGCTACCGCTTTCCGCAGCAGGCTCACTGGCAGCAGTACCAGCTTACAGAAGAAAGCAGCAGCTTTCATTTCGCCGGCGATCCATCACTGCTCACCAGTTTTTTACCCAACTATACCACTTCGCATGAAGCAAGACATGAGCAGCTCAGCTTCAGCAGCATTAAACCAGATACCCTCATGGACATGCCCCTGCTCGTAACCTTTCCCAACCATATTTACATGGGCATTACCGAAGCAGCACTGGTTGATTATGCAGGCATGTACCTCGTAAAAAAAGGCGATCACCTGGTAAGCGATTTATCGCCACTGCCCGGTGAGCCCGGCATCAAAGTAAAAGCTACGCTGCCGCACCAGTCGCCGTGGCGGGTACTGCTCATCAGCAAACGGGTGGGCGCACTCATTGAGTCCAACATCATCACCAGTTTAAACGAACCCACCGCCATCAAAGACCTTAGCTGGCTGCAGCCCGGCACCAGCGACTTCCATTGGTGGAACGGTGATATCCTGCCAGACACTACCTTTCCGCCGCAGTCCGATTTTTTATTCAACAAATACTACATTGATTTCTGTGCCCGCCATCACATCACTTATCATTCCGTAATTGGCTATGGCGGCTATCCCTGGTATGTAGGCGATGCAGAAGGCTATGGCGTAATTGGTCCGCATACAGATGTAACCAAAACCATCCCCACCATTAACATGAAGGAGATTTGCGACTACGCAACCACCCAGGGCGTTGGCATACGGGTATGGGTACACTGGCAGGCCCTTTATCCCAACATCGAAAAAGCCTTTACGCAATTTGAGCAATGGGGCATCAAAGGCATGATGGTAGACTTTATGGATCGGGACGACCAGGAGATGGTAAACATACAAATCGCCCTACTGCAGTCAGCCGCCCGGTACCACCTGCACATACAGTTTCATGGTGCCTTTAAGCCCACCGGTTTACACCGCACTTACCCCAACGAGTTTACAAGAGAAGGCACCCTCAATTACGAAGGCGATAAATGGGGCAATATCATCACACCCGATGATGATATCAGCATACCCTTTACCCGACTGCTCGCCGGCGCTACCGATTATCACCTCGGCGGTTTCAGGGCCGTGCCGCAGGCTGATTATAAAATACACTACACAAGGCCGTTAGTGGTAGGCACCCGCTGCCACATGCTGGCCATGTACATTGTGCTGGAGAGCTACCTGCAAATGGTATGCGATTACCCCGACGCCTACGAAGGCCAGCCCGGCTTTGAATTACTGGAAACCCTGCCCACCACCTGGGATGAGACCCGTGTGCTCACCGCCGAACCCAACCAATACATAGCCATTGCCAGGAGAAAGGGAAGGCAGTGGTATATCGGCATCATCAATAACCAGCAGGCAAGGCAGCTCAGCCTGCCGTTGAACTTTTTAGGCAGCAGCCCTTACCAGGCCACGCTTTACACCGATGCCGCCAACAGCAGCAAGCAACCCAACCAACTCAATAAAAAACAGCAGGCACTAACGGCCAGCGATACACTAACGATCAACCTTGCCGCAGGCGGGGGAGCAGTGCTAGTGATGAAAGAGAAATGATGGGATGATTTTTATTTTGTTACCAGCGATAGAGCGTTGTGGCAGCATCGTTGTGTCACTCACTTGTACGGTATATCATTAAGGAACTTTGATTGTAGCGAAGTTGGCTCGTGAGTCACGAGCCAAGGCAATAGAGCGGTGATAGTGTTGGAAGAGAAATGATGGGATGATTTTTATTTTGTTACCAGCGATGGTACGTTGTGGCAGCATCGTTGTGTCACTCACTTGTACTGTATAGCAGTTGGGGGCCTTTTGTTGAATCGAAAGGCAGGTGAAAACAATACAGACAAAAAAATGTGAAGCAGGTGCACACCGCATGGCACACTGCTGGAGAATATCGGGCGAAAAATATGTATACTTTGCTCCTGATTATGATGCACAGCTTTTTATCGAAAACCAGTGTGTTGGTATTTTAAATAGGTATTTGTACAAACAGTCAATACTGGTTTAATTCCGGTTTGCATATAATGTATGTTATCAACGCTAAAACACTGGAGCACTGCGATGCTAGTCCAATAGTCAGTTAATTGAAAAACAATAATGCATCCGAAGGTATTAAGTAACATGCGTGTTTCGTATACAAAGTGCAAACCTCACTTATGCCACAAGTTGTACTTGTGCTAATTTTTAAACGTTGTTTTTCCACAACTGTTAATATTTCACCATGGAAAGAATGATTTACAACAAGGATATTCGCTGCCTTGCAAGTGCAGAAATGCAAAAAGCCCGTGCTGTGGGCTTTGCAAGTGGCGGAAAATTCCAAAGTATCTAAATCGGTTGTGGGTCCAAACCACATAATTCCGGCTGAAATGTTAGATGCTTGGAATTTTTTGTTTTATCAATTTTTACTAGTTCGTGTAATATAATTGGGTTCATGCTTCCAGCGTAGCAAATCTTAAGATTTTTTTCTAACAATTTATAGTTTAATGTTAATAACCATATTTTAAAGGCATTCTACTTTAATAAATGATAGTCTTTTTTCAGATTTTGTGGAATAGGGTAAATGATACTCTAAAATATAAATACCGTTAAAACACGGTTTTTAATTTCATGATTTATAAATAGTTTGGCAATCTAGTTTTCAATTACTGCTGAATATATAAACCCCAACACCAATGTCAAATGTTATCTTGTTAACTCACGAAGTTTCTAATCTTGGTCGATTTAATATCAATCTACATGGCGTAGCAGCAGACTTTTATAAGCTGAGTTTGGAGGATGGATTAATAGATTACTTAAAACGTCTAGATCATCTTGGCTTTATCGCAAAGGCACACCCAGGGAATCACCATAAAAGATGGGATTATGTTTGTTTACAATTATTTCTACTACAAAAGTTAAAACATAGCAACTTTAATACAGGATTAAACACTGCCAACAAACTTGGTGCAATAGAAGTCTCAAATCTTGAGTTGGTGCAACTATTTGTTTTGGTAGCCAATATAGGACATTTGGAAGGCACTATTTCAGGCGAAAAAGCACTTTTAGATTTTCTAAACGAGAATGATAGTAAAAAAGCAGAATTCTTAAAAAATATAAGTCAATATCAAACTTTCAATAGTATCGCAAAAAAAATATTTGACGATAACGACTTTTATAAAATAAAGTACCTGATTGCTCTTAATTATCTGTTGAGCAAGAACGCTAATAAAAATATTATTTCGGCAATCGAACACTTTTTAGTCTCTTATGTCGTAGGTAATGAGAAGACTGAAAAACTTCTTAATCTTTTTCATCGTGTTAGACGAATCTGCTTTGTATATCTTGATAGCCATCATTGTCATACTCCATTGCAACTCAACATTTCCAAAATATTAATAAACATTTTTAATTATGACGAGTTATTTAACCCAGTAGAGCATGACTACGATAAGATTTTAGATGCTTCTGAAACCGTTCTCACAAAACAGATATATTTATCGCCAGTATCTAGTCAAACATTCAAAACTAATTACGACGCATTCATTCTTTACTTAACTAAATATATTGATGGGGGTAGGAAAGTAAATTATAACAATTTTCTTGTTAGTTTTTTAAAGGGGAGACGAGAGAAATTTGAATTGCTCTTTCCAAATCAAGAACAATATCTCCCTTTACAATTTTATTTTTCAAAAGATGCTCTTAAAATTTTCGACACACCATATAATCATGACTTTGAATCATTCATTAAAAAATTATTTGAAAATGAAAAGTATATTGAAAAAGCTTTAAAGAATTTATTGCCTAAAGGAGATTATAAAATGACTGTGCAGTATGATATTAGAAAAACGTTACTGTTTTTTACTTTCATTGTTCCTAAATCTTTAAACAAGAACCATTTTAAAATATTCATCAATAATTTCTGTCAAGCAGTAAATAAGATACTTCAAATTATTTCCGTTCCTTCTAGCGAAAATATTCCTCAGAATTTCATAGATGAATTAATTAAAGGCATAAGAAACGATATCATTAGACGGTTATTTCTATTTATTCTTAAGCTGTTTTTTGAGAAGAATAACAGGCTTAATTTATACATCAAATTTCAGTACAAACAAATGCAGACTAAAATAAACAGAAATAGGTATCTCAACAAACTATATGAGGCAAACTTTGCAAAGAGTCAGCAAGAACTTGAACAACAAATCAAAGAGTTTTTGGAATTGAATCTATCAGAAGATATCGAAAATAATATACGATTAATTCGATCGGTTGCTAATGAGAACAAAATATTTAAAAAAGGTGGATCTTGTTACTATACAGTTCTACCTGTTGAAGTTGAAGAAAAGATATTTAATCCTGCAGAGCTGGATAAGTTAGGGAATTCTGAAATTAAAAATATTATCACAGATATCGATGCAATGCTTTTGGTCATTAATCAGAACTCAATTCAACTTTTTTTGATAGAAGGCAAAAAAACTATGAAAAGTTTTCAATCAGAATGCGCCAAAGATCTACTTAAAATTGCAAGCCTTTCTAAATTTTCTGACTTATTTCAGAGCCCAACAATGATTCACGAAACTAACCCTTCCACAAAAGGCGGGTATTTAACTTTTAAAAGTTAAGATTATTATCAACAAAAACCTGTTCCTCCATTTGACGCAGGGTTCTGTCCATTAGTTTGTAGATGACAGTTTAATGTTTGTAAAGTTTTTTTAGATTTGGAGACTTGAGGGTGGAAAAAAACGCCACTCAATATTCGATTAATAATTTTTTAATCATAACTATTATAACAGCCTAAGTTAAACATGAAAGATAAAAAATTACAGGTTTTTGTATCATCAACTTTTACTGATTTAAGAGAAGAGAGACAAGCGGCAGTCGAAGCAATTTTATCGGCAGGACACATACCTGCAGGCATGGAGCTTTTTACCGCTGGCGATGAATCTCAAATGGCAGTAATTGAAAGATGGATCGATGAATCAGATGCTTATCTGCTTATTCTTTCTCGCCAACGTCTCACATCAAACGCAAGTCACTTTATAAAATAAAAAGCTTTTTTTGTTATGTGTAACTTTCAAATAGGTTAACTTATAGGGATATTTTAATCTTGGTTCTAATACAATATAATACAAATGAATGAGTTGTTCACTAAACTTGATTATTCTATAGACTGGGGATTACTATTTTCAGTTATTGGTTTTGTAGCCTTTACAATCACTTGGTTAAAAAAAATATTCAGGCGTTCAGATAAGGAAATAAAACTTAAAGAATGCTCCTTAAGCTCCCCAGTTGTTAAAGCTGATGAATTAGCAAACCATCTGAAAATTATTTTCAATGGAAAAGAGATTGATCAGCTAAATAAACTGGAAATTTATATTGAAAATTCCGGCAGAAAAGCTCTCAACTCAAATGACTTTCATTTAATACCTCAAATAAATCTTTCGGGCTTTACAAACATTACTAGTATAAGGATCTCAACTTCAAATGAGTTTACAAAATGGGAAGCTGCTACTGAAAATGATTCACAGTTAAGCATAAAGCTCTCAGACTTTGAACCTAATGACTTTATTAAAATTGAAATTTTGTTTGAAAGTATCTCAAATGAATTTGAGCCGACATTTCAATATCAACTAAAAGAAAAAAAGTTAGAAAAAAGAGATTTAAATCGATTTTGGATCGCTTCTGATTATAGCATGAGAACGGCCTAC
>CAZDHQ010000072.1:0-10686 GCA_964505135.1 uncultured Ferruginibacter sp. | reverse complement strand
ACATACTAAAACCATCAGCGAAAGAGACATGATGAACCAGGTGCTGGATGATATGGACCTGGAAAGGGAGAAAGGCATTACCATTAAAAGCCATGCCATACAGGTAAACTATCGGCATAACGGACAGGATTATGTGCTCAACCTTATAGACACTCCCGGTCACGTAGACTTTAGTTATGAAGTAAGCCGAGCCCTGGCAGCCTGTGAAGGTGCACTGCTTTTGGTAGATGCAAGTCAAGGCATACAAGCGCAGACTATCAGCAACTTATACCTGGCTATTGAAAATAATTTGGAGATCATCCCGGTGATCAATAAGATTGATATGGACGGTGCCATGATACCGGAAGTAACGGATCAAATTGTGGAATTGATTGGTTGTAAACCCGAAGACATTTTACTGGCAAGTGGTAAAAGCGGTATCGGTATTGAAGAAATCCTGTCGGCGATTGTTGAAAGAATACCAGCGCCAACCGGTAATGAACAGGCGCCCTTGCAGGCACTGATCTTTGATAGTGTCTTCAATTCTTTTAGAGGTATTATTGTTTACTACCGCATTTTCAATGGAATAATTAAAAAAGGGGACAAGATTAAATTCTTTAATACGGGTGGGGAATATTTTGCGGACGAAGTGGGTATCTTAAAATTGGGCATGGAGTCAAAAGGTGAAGTAAAGGCTGGTGATGTGGGCTATATTATCACCGGTATTAAAAACGCCAAAGAGGTGAAGGTGGGTGATACTATCACCACAGTAGTTAACCCCTGCAGCGAAAGCATCAAAGGTTTTGAGGATGTAAAGCCGATGGTGTTTGCCGGTATTTTCCCGGTGGAGACGGATGCATTTGAAGAGCTGAGGGACTGTATGGATAAGCTGCAATTGAATGACGCTTCGCTAACTTTTGAACTGGAAACATCCCAGGCGCTTGGTTTTGGCTTCCGCTGCGGCTTTTTAGGAATGCTGCACATGGAGATTATCCAGGAACGTTTGGAAAGGGAATTTAATCAAACCGTGATTACTACGGTACCCAACGTAAGTTTTACTGCAGTTACAAATAAGGGCGAAACGATAGTGATCAATAATCCTACTGAAATGCCCGATCCTACGAGAATTGATCATATTGATGAGCCATTTATCAAAGCACAGATAATCACTAAGCCGGATTATATTGGTAATATCATGACCCTTTGTATTGGTAAGCGTGGCATCCTTACGCACCAGGGCTACCTTACTCCAACCAGGGTGGAGTTGAGTTTTGAAATGCCACTAACTGAAATTGTATTTGACTTTTACGATAAGCTAAAAAGCATGACCCGTGGTTATGCATCATTCGATTATCACCCGATTGGGTACAGGGAAAGTGATATTGTGAAAATGGATATTT
This sequence comes from uncultured Ferruginibacter sp., assembly GCA_964505135.1. Lineage (GTDB taxonomy): Bacteria > Bacteroidota > Bacteroidia > Chitinophagales > Chitinophagaceae > Ferruginibacter. The sequence continues at coordinate 9,307 of CAZDHQ010000072.1, read as the reverse complement.
TATTAAATGGCGACAGGGTAGATGCATTGAGTGCATTGATTCATCGCAGCAGGGCCCAGGATTTTGGCAGAAAATTGTGTGAGAAATTGAAAGAGCTGTTACCACGCCAGCAATTCCAGATTGCAATTCAAGCTGCAATAGGAGCGAAGGTGGTAGCAAGAGAAAACATTAGCGCTATACGTAAAGACGTAACGGCAAAATGTTATGGTGGTGATATCAGCCGTAAGCGTAAACTCTTAGAGAAACAGAAAGAAGGTAAAAAGCGGATGAAGCAAATCGGTAATGTGGAAGTGCCACAGGAAGCGTTTTTAGCGGTGTTGAAGCTGAATGATTAAAAATCATTAAACTATTTAAATAGGCGATGGAATAACTGATCCATCGATCGCCTATTTTATTTAATAGCTTCATAACGTTCGCTCCTGTAGTATTGATTGCGATACATCAACTGCAGCTGCATTTTGGAAATTATTAGAATAGCAATAGTATCGGCACTAGTTTCACAAGCTGAATGTATGACTAACAGGCTATCTGCATTCAACTGGTAAGTGCCATCACAAGTTCGGGGAACTTGTCGGGTAGTTTCGTATTCTTGAAAAGCTCCATTAGCAAAAAACTGAAGTTGTTTTACATAGCCCGATGACACAGGTATCCAGGTACCGCCATTTATACCAAGCCCTGAAGTTTGTTCTTTTAATTTCCATTTGCCTGTTATACCATTGTTGCCCTTAAAACTTTCCTTACCGCAGGAGAAAAGTATCAGAACCAGGAATAAAGCAGTTATTGTTTTCATGGATTTTTTTAGATCCAGACATACACTTTTCCAAAACGGTTGCACTAATGGATCACATTTCCTAATGATTTTTACAAATGAGAAATCATTCTGAGCTATGTAAACCAAAAGTATTTATATTTCAAAATCAAAAGCGATGGCGTTAAAGTAAAACATTAAATGATGATTAAACTGCTGAGTTTTTTATTCTCGATAGTGGCTTTTTGCCATGCTAAATCAAGCAACCATTTTATGAATACGATTCCTTCCATTGACACTCCCTTGTTAGTTCATCGCTGCAATGATTTTTTGATCACCGGAAAGGGAGATGATGCTGCATGGAATAATACAAAATGGGTAACGCTCAATAAAATGGATGCAGGTGGAAAAAACTATGAGAGCAGGTTTAAGATCCTTTATTCTCAAAAAGGGATCTATGTACTTTTTTCCGGGGATGATGACCGGATCACTACTACCTATGAAAATGATTTTGATGATTTATACAATGCTGATGTCTTCGAAGTTTTCTTTCATCCTGATAAACAGGTGCCGGCTTATTTTGAATACGAAATCAATGCGCTTGATAAAGAACTGGTGTTGCTGATATTAAATACGCATGGGAAATTTGCAGGTTGGTTGCCCTGGAACTATAAAGGCGATAAGAAGGTTATAAAAAAAGTAAATATCACCGGAGGCGAAATGAAAGCGGGAGCCTCCATTAAACATTGGACGGCTGAATTGTTTTTCCCTTATCAACTATTAGATCCTTTGCATAACGTGCCCCCTGTTAGTGGCATGCGCTGGAATGCCAATTTCTGCAGGCTGGATTACGACAGCGCTAACATGATCAAGTGGTCGTGGTCGCCTGTAAAAGTTAGTTTTCATGAATTTGAAAAATATTTACCAATTGTGTTTGAATAAGCTGTATTGCAGGAAAAAAAATAAAGAACCTCCCACTAAATAATCGCAAATTTTAGGGATGCCTGCCTTTAGAATTACAAGGGACGCAACTGCACGATTTAACGTAGAGTTGCAAGCCGAAAGATAATCCTGGATAGGTAAGTATTGCCATTTTAAGGTATTGTTGCATTTACCAGTTTATAGAGTTTGCCATCTGTCTTGGTCATGATATATATTTCACCTTTCGCATCTCTTCCAAAATGAAGATCAACTCTTCCGTTGTTGCAAAGCTGTCTTAGTGTTTTTTTACTTCCATTGAATGCAACCCGCCATTGTTTTATTTTTGCCTGCCTGCATTGTACGATATCTTTTATGTCTACATAAAATAATCTTCCGGATGGTATATCGCCAAAAAGAAATTTTCCTTTTAATGCAGGAATGCTGTTACCCCAATATTCAAATCCACCTGAAATCGCTGTAGCACCTGAATCGTGGTCAAGCTGAACAACCGGGTAGGTGATATGGTAAATACTATCATTTGCAGGGAGTGAAAAAACTTTTGAAATATCGCCATCAGGATTCAATACAAAAGTACCTTCCCTTATTGGCCAGCCATAATCATGCCCCGGCTGTACCAGGTTGATTGATTCTATATTACCACCGCCCACATTACTCGCCAGCATGGTGCCCTCTTTTGTCCAGGTAATACGGTGAGGGTTTCTAAAACCATAAGCGTAAATTTCTTTTACTACTCCATTGTCATTGCTGTTTGCAAAAGGATTATCAGCAGGAATGCCATATTGTTTATTTGCACTGTTACTACCGGTGGGGTCTATACGAATAATGGTTCCCCATATTCTTTTAATGCTGTGAGCAATGAAAGGGTATCCATTGTCAACACAGCCACCATCACCTACACCTATATACAACAGGCCATAATCCTTATCACCTGGTTTTGCCAGGGGATTGAAACTGATTTCCTGCACACCATGCATGCCAGTAATCATGTTTATTCTTAACAGCTCTCTGCCCGTTCCGGTAAATTTATTTGATGCAGGATTATTTGTTTTCCATTCGGTTAATACCCATTGTAGTTCCACCGGCAAAGAATCTGCATAAAAAAAGTTGGCTTTCCCAGATCCTGGAGCTTCGGTATGCGTTGTGTATAATAAACCATTTTTTGAAAACTGCGGGTGAAATGCAAAACTACCAAAGCCGGTACCAAGACCTGATTCGTTGATAAAATTCTTTCTAAGCTTTGAAATATCCATGTAAAGTGCAGGTCTATTGTTTTGCAATAAATAAAGCTTACCTCGCAAGTCAATTACAAAGTGACGTTTGCCATTAGGCTCAAAACCTAATTTGGTAATTCTTGTAAGCGGCAGTTTGCCACTGTCACTCGTCGCTGGGAATTTTGTTACCAGTTTTAAATCAACCACCAGGTTGGACAGTTCAATGGAATCTTTGATCGGGTTTACTAAAGCATTCGCATCATTGGGGCCTTTTCTTTTTTCAACTTTCTTTTTTGTGTTTATAAAAGCCACAATGCTGTTCAACGCTTCTTCACCTAATGAAGCAAAGGATGGCATGGGCACTTTGTATTTTTTAAACAAACTATCTGCTCTGTGATCACCATTTTCTATAAGGCTTTTTGCATCTTTGATAAATTGGTGAATCCATCCTGCATCCACTTCCGCAGTAATACCACTTAGCTGCGGCCCAATGCCAGCTTGTTTAAAATTGTGGCAACTGCTGCAGTTTTTGCTGAACAAGGCTTCTCCTTTAGCGATGGTAGCGGAGTCTAAGCTGATGGTATTTTTTTGAGAACTTTTATCCTGCTGGCAGGAGCTTAGATAAAGAAAAACCAGCAACGATGCACAAGCAATTATTTTGTTTTTCATCTACTTTAAACTGTCGTATTATTGGCAAATAATAAAATTAAGTGTAAACAAAGGATTGCAAGAAATTATTTTTAGCTTCCGTTTGCCATGATGATTGATTGCTTTGCTTTATTACGTAGCCGACAATGAGCAAGTGCTGATGATATCGTTTCCTTAATTGACATATTTAAAAGCAGACATAAAATCTACAAGATTATAATGTATACAAACCAGCTATTAAGAAGTATAAGCGTTTTGTTGTTAATTATATTGGCTTCTTTCGCCGCTTTTGCACAGCTTAAAGTATCTGCTGCACTTTGTGAGAATAAGATTAATCCCTTTGGTGTGGCGCTTACCAATATTCATTTTAGTTGGGAAATGAATGCAAAAGAAAATGACCAGGTACAAACGGCTTATCAAATCGTATTAGCTTCTTCTAAAGAAAACATGGAGAGTAATAAGTATGATGTTTGGAATTCGTCTATGGTAAGATCATCGGAAAGCCACCTGGTAAAGTACAAGGGGAAAAAGTTAGTATCCGCTGCAACTTACTATTGGCGTGTGAGAGCTTGGGATAAATACAACAAGCCATCTGATTGGAGTAGTGTGCAGCAATTTACTACCGGCATCTTTACAAAGCAGGATTGGGCCAATGCCAAATGGATTGGCTATGAAGAGCTTGCTGATTCCATGAAAGTTATTCCCGGCATACATGAACCATTAGCAAATGAATTAGGAAATAAATGCCTGCAGCGACCAGTCACACCTTTGTTTAGAAAAGACTTTGCGGTTTCAAAAAAAGTAACCAATGCTTTATTATTCATATCAGGATTAGGACAGTATGAAGTAAACATGAATGGAGCAAAAATTGGCAATAGTTTTTTGGCACCGGGCTGGACGTATTTTGAGAAAACAGTATTGTACAATGTTTACAATGTAACAGATCAATTGCAGAAAGGTAACAATGCCATTGGCGCCATCGTAGGGAATGGTTTTTACAATATCAACCGGGAACGGTATTTTAAAATCATTTCTGCATTTGGTATGCCAAAGCTTATCTGCTGTTTAAAGATCACTTATGATGATGGCACTTCTGAAAATATTGTTAGCGATGAAAGCTGGAAGACTACTGCATCACCTATTACATTCAACAGCATTTATGGCGGTGAAGACCATGATGCACAATTAGAACAAAAGGGTTGGGATAAAGCAGGCTTTAATGATGCTGCATGGAAAGCTGCGTTACCTGTAAAATCACCTGCAGGAAAATTAGTGCCGGAACAGGATTATCCGCTTCAATTGCTGGATACTTTTGAACCTAAAAAGATACAGCAAACCAATGCCGGCGTTTATCTCTATGATTTTGGACAAAATATTTCAGGCATAGTCAAATTAAAAATAAAAGGTAAAAAAGGCCAGCAGGTAAAGCTGATACCTTCAGAACTAATTACAGCTACCAGGCAACCTAACCAGCAGGCTTCCGGAGCTCGATTTTATTTTTCGTATACATTGAAGGGTGAGGACGAAGAAGTTTGGCAACCGAAGTTTTCTTACTATGGGTTCCGTTATGTGCAGGTAATTGGCGCAGTACCTGATACAGCATCTAATGAACCAGGCCTTCCGGTAATTGAACAACTAACGTCATTGCATAACCGCAATTCAAATCCTTCAAATGGGTCATTCAAATGTTCCAATGAATTGTTCAACCAAATTTATACACTCATCAACTGGGCCATCAAAAGCAATATGCAAAGTGTGATAACGGATTGTCCGCACAGGGAAAAATTGAGCTGGCTGGAACAGGATTATTTGATGGGCGCTTCCATTCACTACAACTTTGATATTTATCATTTATACCGCAAGCTGGTACACGATTTAATAGATGCCCAAAATCCTAATGGGCTGGTACCTGACATTGCACCTGAATATGTAGTGTTTTATGATGGATTTGTTGATTCACCAGAGTGGGGTAGCAGTGCAGTGATTCTTCCATGGCTGTTATACACCTGGTATTGTGATAAAGAAATATTGCAACAGGCTTATCCAATGATGAAAAAATACGTTGCTTACCTGCAGAGCAAATCAACCAAACATATCTTATCTCATGGTTTAGGAGATTGGTTTGATTACGGGCCTAATGCTCCTGGTGAAGCACAGTTAACACCAAAGTCACTTACAGCCACTGCTATTTATTTTTATGATGTGATGCTGTTAGGAAAAATTGCTGCAGTACTAAACTATAAGCAAGATGTAATGAAAATAAAGGCACAGGCAAAATCCATACATCAGGCTTTTAATAAGCAATTTTTTAATGCATCTACAAAAGTGTATTCAACAGGAAGTCAAACCGCAATGGCAATGCCGCTATGCGTTGGATTAGTAGATGGCCGAAACAAAAAACAGGTACTGAAAAACTTAGTAGACTCCATCTATGCAGGCAATAAAGCGCTCACAGCGGGTGATATCGGTTTTCACTTTTTAGTAAAAGCACTGGATGATGGAGGCGCTTCTCAATTGATTTATGATATGAACAACAGGAGCGATGTGCCGGGCTATGGATTTCAATTGAAGAAGGGTGCTACTGCTTTAACAGAATCCTGGCCTGCGCTGGAAGAAGTATCCAACAATCATTTAATGCTGGGGCATATTATGGAGTGGTTTTACAGCGGTCTTGCTGGTATTGGCCAGGAAGAAAACTCGATTGCGTTTAAGCATATAAAAATTCGTCCGCAGCCGGTGGGTGATATTACATCAGCTAATGGAAGTTTTCATTCACCTTACGGTTGGATCACTACTGACTGGAAAAAAGATGGAGATCATTTTTTGCTGAAAGTAAATATACCCGTGAATGCTGTTGCTAGTGTATATCTTCCTGTTAGTTCAGCATCAAAAATATACTTGAATGGACAGATGGTTGTTGCTGCAAAGAAAATAGACAACAATACTGCTTTTGTGCAAATTGGTTCAGGGGAATACCAATTTGAAGTAAAATAATAAATATGATAACGTTGCTATACTATGAATAATACTTCTTTTAAAATAGGTTTGTTTGCCATCGGCCTTGAAGCTTATTGGGAACAGTTTGATGGATTAAAAAATCGTTTAGAAGGATATTTCTCAGAAGTTCACCGGAAGATTGCTGCCATCCATCCGCACATAATAAATGCAGGTTTGGTTGATACCATTCACAAAGCATTCGATGCCGGAAAATTATTCCGGCGGGAAGATGTTGATATCATTTTTCTATATGCATCTACCTATGCATTATCATCCATGGTGTTGCCTGTGGTACAGCGTAGTAAAGTACCAGTAATCATTTTAAATCTTTCACCGGAAGACGCAATTGATTACGCAGCTTTCAATGCAATGGAAGACCGCACAAAAATGACAGGTGAGTGGCTGGCTTATTGTGGTGCATGCCCGGTTCCTGAAATAGCCAATGTATTTAATAGAACAGGCATCCAGTTTTACCAGGTTACCGGTGTATTGCATAATGATAAAGATGAATGCTGGAGTGAAATAGCAGAGTGGGTGCAGGCAGCTAAAGTTGCTAATACCATGTTTTACAACAGGCTTGGATGTATGGGGCATTACTATAGCGGCATGCTGGATATCTATACCGATCTAACACAGCAATACGCACATTTTGGTGGACATATAGAATTGATTGAAGTAGAAGAACTGGCTGCATTGCGAAAGGAAGTGGCTGAAACAGAAGTTCAGCAAAAGCTTCAATTAATGTATGATGTATTTGATGTACAGCCGGATTGTGATCGTGGTGAAATGAAAAAAGCTGCGATCACTGCTGTTGCACTGGATAAACTGGTAGCACAATACCAGCTTGGTTCGCTGGCTTATTACTATAAGGGCACTGGCAATATTGAAAATGAAGAAGCCATCAGTTCCATCATTTTAGGTAATTCTTTATTAACTGCTAATGGTATTCCGGTGGCGGGTGAATATGAAATAAAAAATGCACAGGCCATGAAGATCATGGACAGCTTTGGTGCCGGCGGATCTTTTACAGAATATTATGCGTTGGACTTTAAGGATGATGTAGTGTTGATGGGACATGATGGCCCCGGTCATATTGCCATTGCAGAAGGCAAAGTAAAAGTGCGTCCACTAAAAGTATATCACGGTAAAGTAGGCAAAGGCGTTTCAGTAGAGATGATGGTGAAGCATGGACCTGTTACTTTGTTGTCTGTGGTAGAAAGAAAAGACAAAGGGTTGATGTTTTTGGTAGCAGAAGGCGCATCTGTACCCGGACCTATTTTACAAATTGGCAATACCAACAGCCGTTACCGGTTTTCAACCGGCGCAAGAAATTTTGTGAATGCCTGGAATGGCTATGGCCCGGCACATCATTGTGCTGTGGGAGTTGGTCATATTAGTTCAAAGATTGAAAAGCTGGGCAGGTTATTAAATATCGAGACGATTAAAGTTTGTTAATAGCTATGTTTATCATTTTTTTCCAGGAAGAATAGAGCGGTGGTATAGGCAACTATTCAGCAATAGAACAATTTGACAATTTGTTGCTTACTTCACCTTCCCCTTTATCTCCTGCAATTTCAATAAAGCTTCCACAGGCGTTAACCTGTTAATATCAACAGCGTTTAACAAGTCTCTTATTTCTTCGAATGTGGCAGAGTGCACATCAAAAATATTGAGTTGCATTTTTGGAGCAGCAATTTTTTTAATAGTGTCTTCAGATGGGCCTGCTTTATTGCCGGTATTTCGGCTCTCCTCCAATTGTAATAAAATTTCATTGGCCCGGTCAATTAACGATGGCGGCATGCCGGCCATTTTTGCCACATGTATACCAAAGCTGTGAACGCTTCCTCCGGGAGCCAGCTTACGGAGAAAGATTACTTTATTGCCTACTTCTTTATTGGTGATATGATAATTCTTTACTCTAGGCAGTTTATTTTCCAGCTCATTCAATTCATGGTAGTGCGTAGCAAATAGTGTTTTCGGCTGTGCGTTACTGTTATGAAGATGCTCCACGATACTCCAGGCAATACTAATGCCGTCATAAGTGGAAGTACCTCTGCCAATCTCATCCAGCAATACCAGGCTTCGGCTGGTGATATTGTTGATGATACTGGCGGTTTCATTCATCTCCACCATAAAAGTACTTTCGCCACCGCTCAGGTTATCACTTGCACCAACCCTTGTAAATATCTTATCGGTTAATGGTACTTTTGCATCGCTTGCCGGTACAAAGCTGCCAATATGCGCCATCAGTGTAATCAATGCTGTCTGCCGCAGGATTGCACTCTTACCGCTCATGTTTGGCCCTGTTAAAATAATGATCTGCTGTGCAGAGGCATCCAGTAAAATATCATTGGAAATATAAGATTCTCCTACCGGAAGATTTTTTTCAATCACCGGGTGACGACTGTCTTTCAGGTCAAGAATATTGTTATCCTGCACTTGCGGCATTTTATATTTTAATTGCAGGGCATTGTTGGCAAAGCAGCTAAGGCAATCTAATACGGCCAGTACATGACCATTCACCTGCATCGGTGCGATATAATCCTGTAACTCGTTCAGCAGTTTTTCAAATAACTGCAGTTCTATCTGGAAGATTTTATCCTCGGCACCTAAGATCTTTTCTTCGTATTCTTTCAATTCCGGTGTGATATATCTTTCCGCACTGGTAAGTGTTTGCTTGCGTATCCAATTGGCCGGCACTTTTGATTTGTGCACATTGGTTACTTCAAGAAAATAACCAAACACATTGTTGTACCCAATT
>CAZDHQ010000071.1:0-10762 GCA_964505135.1 uncultured Ferruginibacter sp. | reverse complement strand
AGACTTACCAGTTCCCTGTTTGATCACGAAGAAAAATTCCCGGCAGGCCAGCAGCTAAAAGCAATAAAAGTATTGTTTAACGAAAGCTGGCTGAAGAAATACCTTGGCTTGTCATCTGGTTCCGAAGTGCTGCGGAAATACCTTTCTTTGAAAACAGAGAGTTTTCATATTGAGCCACTGGATGAAGAATATATGAGGTTATTAAATGATCTTTGGAAGATTCCTAAAAATGATCCTGTGCAAAATATCCTGCTTCAAAACAGGGTGACGCTATTGATTGAACGCTTTTTTACAAGGTTGCATGAAAAAACTGTGTTAATCAACAGGGTCTTTCAATTGACGGATGATGAGATTCAGCGGCTGATAAAAGTCGAACAGCAACTGGCAGGAAATTTTGAGAGGGTACCACCTACCATTGAAGCATTTTCTAAAATGGTTTCAATGAGTAGCACAAGGCTAAAGCAATCTTTCAAGGAAATGTTTGGCGAAAGCATTTACGCTTATTATCAAAAAAAACGAATGCAAAAGGCAAATGAACTGTTGCTTTCGGGTAAATACACCGTGAAGCATGTGGCAGAAGCCGTAGGTTATGTCAATACATCTAATTTTATCACCGCCTTTAAAAAACAATATAAGAAACTACCCAGTCAGGTGATCGACAATTAATCAAACAATCAGCCCGTGTTCAAATTTGTATATGATTATTGTGACCATGTAAGCTACCTGCAGCTATTGGCTAGCCGCATGGGTGTACAATTAGAGGATAATGTACTTTGGCTGCCACCCGCTGTTGGTAATGGCTATGTAAAAGTAGAAACGCTCACGAATGGATTGCAGGTGCTGATCAATGAATGCACTATCGGGCAGGAGTGGTTCATCCACCGTAAAAAAGGTGATGGTAATGGTTTTACGCTGAGATTTGATGAACTGCACCATCTGCAGTCGCTGTCGGTAAAAATAGGGGATGCCGTGTTGGAACACAACACGGATATCTATTCAGGTGCTTTTTTAACCAATAACTTTTCAGAGCTACAGTATACCATAAACAAAGGAATCCAGGATCGCTGTGTAAACATTTACTTCACTACCAACTGGTTTAATAACTATTCAGGCGTACAATCCAATCCTTTGTGGATGCATGCCCTTGCCAACCCTGGCTCTGCTATTCATTTTGAAGTGCTTACCATAGAGTACCGGGAACTGATGGAGGAAATATTTGCACTTAAGAAAACCCACCCGGTTTTCCCCACCGTTTTGCAAAACCGGGTAATGCTGATGCTGGAAAAGTTTTTTAGGGGGTTGTACCAAAAAATGAGTAGTTCTTATCCGGGTTATGGAATGCCAGAAGATGAGCTGAAAAGAATGATACTGATTGAGTCTATACTGGTAAGAGACCTTGCCTCTCCGCCGCCGCCCATAACTGAATTGGCCCGGATAGCGATGATGAGCATAACCAAACTCAAAAGCAGCTTCAAAAGAATATATGGCTACGGCCTTTATGAATACTATCAAAAGAACCGCATGCTTAAGGCTAAGCAGTTATTGACAGCCGGCTCAATGTCAGTAAAAGAAGTTGGACTTCAGTTGGGTTTCAGAAATTTGAGCAATTTCACCCTTGCTTTCAAAAAAGAGTTTAATATCCTCCCCAGCCAGTTGTAGCATTCAAATTAGACTTTTTCAGTTAGTATAACGACCGTTTCGGTAATGCATATTTTTTACATACCGGTTACCTTTGCAGCTCAATTTTTAAGACGATTATTAATGGCCTTTCCAGATAACAAAAGGGCGGATTTAACCCGCCGACGCAGCGATGCGATGCTAACTTTGAAACCATTTTTACAAGCCTTTAATACCCCGTTTTAAAATTCTTCCTATGATTTTTTTTTCTGTTTGTTTTACAAACAGGTGGGATTATGTGGATGGAAATGATTTGCCTCACGGCAGGTCATTTTTGTTTTATAGCTACCGATGCAGCCGTTTATTATAAACGGAAGGCTGTTTTTCTGTAATTGCAAGCAGAAACTGTATTTTTGCAGCCTAAAAAATTTATACCATGCCGGGAACAGAACTATTTGGTGCAGAAGAAAAAAGAGAAGTGAATGAGGTGCTGGAAACAGGGATTTTTTTCCGCTACAACCACGAAGCAGTCCGCAATGATATCTGGAAAGCCAGGGAGTTTGAAGAAGAAGTAAAAAAAGTTACCAAAGCAAAATATGCCCATGCAGTTTCAAGCGGCTCCACGGCTGTGGCTGCTGCATTAGCAAGCGCAGGCATCGGCGCAGGTGATGAGGTGATTGTTCCTCCATTTACTTATGCAGCTTCGGTAGAAGCTGTACTCTTTGTAGGTGCATTACCTGTATTTGCTGAGATTGATGAAACGCTTTGCCTAAGCGCTGAAGGAATCAAAAAAGTATTGACACCAAAGACCAAAGGCATTTGCCTTGTTCACATGTGTGGCGGTATGGCCAACATGGATGAGATAATGCCAATCGTTAAAGAACACAATTTGATCTTGGTGGAAGATGCAGGTCAGGCTTTTGGGGCTTCCTATAAAGGCACATCTGTTGGTTTATTTGGCAAGACGGGCTGCTATTCTTTCGACTTTTTTAAAATAGCTACAGCAGGCGAAGGTGGTGTGATGGTGACCAATGATGAAGCTACTTATAAGCTGGCCGATTCTTACTGCGACCATGGACATGACCATGTAGGATCTAATCGTGGCATGGAGCAGCACCCAATCGTTGGCTTCAATTACCGCATCAGTGAACTGCATGCAGCAGTAGGCAAAGTGCAAACTGCACGTGTGCCCGAAATCATGCGCAGAAATAATAAAAACAAAAAACTGCTCACTGAGTTATTGTCAAAAACAGAAGGTATTTCTTTTGCAACATTAGCAGATCCTGATGGTGATTCAGCTACCTTCCTCAATCTATTTTTACCGGATACAGCTACAGCAAAAGCAGTGGTAGATGAATTCAATAAAGCGGGTATTGGAGGTTTCAACTACTGGTTTGTCAATATGTATCATTTCATCAACCAGTGGGATCACATCAAGCAATTGAAAACTGCTTCCAAATTACCAATCCATATTTTGGGCGCACCGCAGGATTACATGAACCTTGATTTACCCAAATCACAGGAAGTAATTGGTCGCTTGATTTCATTTGGTATTCGCTGCACCTGGACGGAAGAAGAAATTCATGCATTGGCAAACAAAATCATTGCATGTGTTGAAAAAGTAGTTGTGCCTGTTAATGGATAATTGTTTAATTGATAATAAAGAAGAGACAAAGATGATATGCAGAAACTTCAAAATCATATACGCTTCATTCACCACTCACCACTCACCAGATGATACACAAAAATTTCAAAAATATTGATAAGGTTGTTTTCGGCCGGGGCAGCTTTGATAACATGGCCGGCATCCTTGCAGAAAAGCGAAATGAGAATGACGGTTTCTTTTTGTTTGTAGTAGACAATTATTTTGCAGGCAAAGATTTATTAAAAAGAATTCCTGTAGAAGCAAATGATATTGTAAAGCTCATTGATGTTGACCCACACGAACCAACAACAGACCAGATTGATAATTTAAGAGATGAAGTGTTAGGCTCAAAAGGCTTGCCTGCTGGTGTCATCGGTATTGGTGGCGGAAGCATCATGGATATTGCAAAAGCAGTATCACTGATGTTTACAAACGAAGGTTCATCCACTTTATACCAGGGTTTAAATTTGATTAAGAAGCCGGGTATTTATCACCTCGGTGTTCCTACTATATCCGGTACGGGTGCTGAAGTTTCCATGACTGCAGTGCTTACCGGCCCTGAGAAAAAATTAGGATTGAAATGTGATTGGACGGTTTTCAACCAGGTTATCCTCGATCCAGAATTGATTGCGTCAGTGCCAACAGATAAATGGTTATACACCGGAATGGATACTTATATCCACTGCATAGAAAGTGAGAATGGTATATTGAATAATGCATATAGTCATGCATACGCAGAGCAATCATTAAAACTCTGCCGTGAAATTTATTTGGGTGAAAATGCGGGACAAACTGCAGAGAACGACGATAAATTAATGGTAGCAAGCATGATGGGTGGATTGAGTTTGACTTATTCCGAAGTAGGTATTTGTCATGCACTGTCTTATGGTCTTTCAAAAATTTTGCATGAGAAGCATTGTTACGCAAACTGCCTGGCCTTTCAACATTTGGAAGATTATTACACAGAAGGCGTGAAAGAATTCAAGCAGATGCTGGTAAAGCATAATGTGCAATTACCACAGGGCTTAAGCAAAAATTGGACGGATGAAACCATCACTGCTATGGCACAGGTAGCCTATGCATTAACACACATGTGGAATCATGCCATCGGCCCTGACTGGAAAGGAAAAATTACAATTGACACCATTAAAGATTTATACAAAAGATTATAACCATGAGCTTAAAAAAAGTAAAAGTTGGCAGTATTGAATGTGGCGCAGATGAATTGCTTTTAATTTCTGGTCCCTGTGTGATTGAAGAAGAATCAATCATGATGAAGACCGCAGAAAAATTAAAAGAAGTGAGTGAAAAACTGAACATACCTGTTATTTACAAATCTTCTTTTTCAAAAGATAACAGGAGTAGCTTGAAATATTACAACGGTCCGGGCCTTGCAGAAGGCATGCGTATTTTAAGCAAGGTGAAAGAGCAATTTGGTTTTACATTGTTAACTGATATTCATTATCCCGACCAGGCAGCACCGGTTGCCGAAGTATGTGATGTGCTACAGATACCAGCTTATCTCTGTATGCAAACCGGTTTAATGGTGGCCGCTGCAAAAACAGGCCGTGTAATCAATATTAAGCATGGACAGTTTTTAGCACCTGATAATATGAAGCATCCGGTGGGCAAATGTGTTGATTCAGGCAATGACCAAATCATCTTAACTGAACGTGGTTATACCATGGGCTACAATGACCTGGTGGTAGATCCCAGAAGTTTTTATCATATGGGCAAACTAGGTTATCCTGTGGTATTTGATATTACGCACTGTGTTCGTAAATACGGTATTCCAAGCTCTGATGCCAAAGGTGGCAACAGGGAGTTTTTACCTGTGTTAAGCAGGGCAGGAGTCGCAGCAGGAGTGGATGGCATTTTTATTGAAACACATCCTGATCCTACGAATGCTTTGTGTGATGCAGCTAGTCAATTATCAATTTACGATTTGGAAGAGTTTTTAAAACCATTAATTGAGCTGCATGCAATTGAGGTAAAATACAGGGGCAAATAAGTAAATTTGTTTAAAACATCTTTTATGAATACAAGGGAAATAGTTTTCATTGTTGAGGAGGATCCGGATGGCGGTTATAATGCCAATGCGCTTGGTCATAATATTTTTACCCAGGCGGACACAATTGAAGATTTGAAAGCAATGATTAAAGACGCCTTGATTTGTCATTTTGAAAACGAAGAAGAGCGTCCGGGAATAATCAGAACTCATTTTGTAAAGGACGAAGTCTTTTCTCTTTAAATTGAAAATTCCACGTAACATACGAGGCCACGAATTAGTAAAAGTACTGGGTGTTCTTGGATACTCGGTAGTGAGGCAAACGGGTAGCCATATCAGGATTAAAACAGAGACGAACGGAGAACATGCTGAAACAATCCCAAACCATGAACCGATAAAAATTGGCACACTAAACAAAATACTTAGTAACATTGCCGCACATTTTGAAATGAGCAAAGAAGAATTAATCAATAAATTGTTTTAAAATAAAAAACACACATGGAACTTTACCTGGATTCAGCAAACCTCAAAGAAATTGAAGAAGGTTTTAAGCTGGGATTTTTAAATGGATTAACTACCACACCCACCTTCATGCAGCGTGAAGGCATTACTGATATTGATGCCATGATTGTAAAGCTGAGCAAGATGGTGCCGGTATTGCAAATCGAAGCATTGGGTAATAAAGCAGAAGATGTAGTAAAAGAAGCTCATCGCCAGCTTGATCTCGGTCTTGATCCACAAAAAACAGTTTTTAAAATTCCGGTTTCATTGGAAGGCGTAAGGGCATGTCGCTTGCTTCGCAATGATGGTTTACTGGTAAACGTTCACCTGGTGTATACCCTGCAGCAGGCTTATATGGCTATGCATGCAGGTGCTAATTATGTATGTCCATTGGTTGGTCGTTTGCAGGACCAGGGGCATGATGCTTTGGATCTTGTTGCACAATGTGTGGAAGCAGTTGATCATTACGGTTACGATACCAAGATCATGTTCAGTTCAGTTCGTAATGCAGAACATGTTCGCAATGCATTAAACCTTGGCGTGCATACCATTACTGTTCCATTAAAAATATTGAAAGGATTAACAGATAATCATTTTACTCAATTAGGTACAGAACAATTTTTACGTGATACCAAATTGATGACTGTTAGAGTAAGCGAAGCTATTAATGGTGTAAATCCTGTGGTAAGTGGAGATACTAATGTGAAAGATGCAATTGTGAAAATGACAGAGTATGGTTTTGGCGCTATCATTGTTGCCAATGACGACCTGCAGGTAAAAGGTGTATTCACGGATGGCGATTTAAGAAGACATCTTCAAACAGATGGATCGTCTATTCTTGACAAAAAACTTGGTGCATTGGAATACAAAACACCTATCAGCATCGAAGGCAATATGTTGCTCAATGATGCAGCAGCAATCTTCAAGAAAACAAATGTAGATACCATCATGGTTACAGACAACGGCAAACCGATAGGGATGCTGGATATACAGGACCTGGAAGCGAACTAAAAAAACAGCCATCAATTTTGATGGCTGTTTTTTTTCACACTAAATTGTGTAACAATTAAGACTCAATCAATCCAAACAAACATCATGCAGGCAAACCTGGTAATTGAAGATTATTTTAAGGGAGAATTTATAACCAATTATTTAACTGTTAAGCAAAAGCTAAGGCAGGTAAAGGCATTCCTGTTTGACTGGGACGGGGTTTTCAATGATGGTCAAAAAAACATCAGTGGTCATAGCGGCTTTAGTGAGATTGACTCTATGGGTATTAATCTCATGCGTTTTAGTCATTATCTGTTAAATAAGCGAATGGCATTAACTGCTATTGTAACGGGAGAAAACAATGATCTTGCTTTTTCTTATGCTAAAAGAGAACATATGACGGCTGTGTATTATAAAATGGCCAACAAAGAAAAGGCGCTGATGCATTTTTGTAACCAGCATAACATCTCACCTACAGAAGTGATGTTTGTGTACGATGATGTGCTTGATTTATCGGCTGCTAAATATGCTGGCGTTAGAATGATGATTGGCCGTACATCCAATCCTTTGTTGGTAGAGTATGCAGTGCAAAACAGGATGGTGGACTATGTTACTGCCAATAGCGGAGATAATTATGCTATTAGAGAAGTATGCGAACTGGTGATGGCGCTTTCTAATAACTATAATTCTGTAATCGAAAACAGGATCAAGTTTAGCGATATCTATGCTGCTTATTTAAGCGAACGCAACAGTGGTATTACCAATCTTTTCACTTCTACGCAAAATGAAATAATTACCGGTTAATGATAGTTGGAATAATTCCTGCAAGATATGCCAGCACCCGGTTTCCCGGCAAGCCGCTCATTGATATTAGAGGAAAGTCTATGCTGCAGCGGGTGTATGAGCAAGCGTCAAAAGCTAAGTCTTTAAGTAAGGTAGTAGTTGCTACGGATGATAAGCGGATTTATGATCACGTACAAAACTTTGGGGGTGATGCGGTAATGACTGCGGAGAATCATCCAAGTGGAACAGACCGCTGCTGGGATGCCCTACAGCAATTGAATGAAGATTATCAATACGTGATCAACATACAGGGAGATGAGCCTTTCATTGTACCGGAACAAATAGACGAACTGGCTGCAGTATTGAATGACGGAACAGTGGAATTGGCTACTCAAATGATAGAAGCAGAGAGCAACGAAATATTGTTTGATAAAGGAGAAGTAAAAATTACATTAAATACCAACAACGAAGCTTTGTATTTCAGCAGGATGGTAATTCCATATATAAAAGGTGTGGATGAAAAAGAATGGCATACGCATCACCGTTATTACAGGCATGTAGGTATGTATGCATATAGGAAAGATGTGTTGGGAAAAATAACAGCTTTACCTGTCTCGTCTTTGGAAAAAGCAGAATCCCTGGAACAATTGCGCTGGCTAGAGCATGGATTTAAAATAAAATGTGTGGCGACCAAATATGAAAGTCATTGTATTGATACACCTGAAGACGTGGAGAAAGTATTAAAGCTGGTGAAATTGTAATAATCAAGTTAGCTGCAACTTTAAATATCGTTTACCCATGATTAAAGAAAAGATTTTAGTAATTGGCGCCAGCGGCCAAATCGGTGTTGAATTAACATTGGCGCTTCGTAAGATCTATGGCAATGCTAATGTAGTGGCTTCTGATTTAAGGGAGGAGAACGAATTACTGAAAGGAACAGGTCCATATGTAAGCCTGGATGTGATGAATAAAGAAATGTTACACGTGCAGGTGATTCGTCAGAACATTACACAGATCTATTTATTGGCAGCCATCTTATCTGCAACAGGGGAAAAAAATCCCAACCTTGCATGGAACCTGAATATGCAAAGCCTGCTCAATGTGCTGGACATTGCTAAGGAAGAAAAACTAACCAAGGTATATTGGCCAAGCAGTATCGCTGTGTTTGGCCCTACTTCTCCCAGGGTAAACTGTCCCCAGCAAACCATTATTGAACCTATTACTGTATATGGCATTAGCAAGTATGCAGGAGAGTTTTGGTGCAATTATTATCACAATCGCTATGGTGTAGATGTAAGAAGCATTCGTTATCCTGGTTTGATCAGTTATAAAAGTGCACCTGGGGGCGGAACAACAGATTATGCAGTAGAAATTTTTCATGAAGCAATAGAAGAAAAAAGGTACGAATGCTTCTTAAATGAAAATACTTACCTGCCCATGATGTACATGCCTGATGCAATTAAAGCAACCATTGATTTAATGGAGGCGCCTGCATCAAAAATCTCGGTACGTACTTCTTATAATATTTCAGGAATGAGTTTCTCACCAAAGGAAATCGCTGCTGAAATAAAAAAGCATATTCCTGCATTCAGCATTAGCTATAAACCAGATTATCGCCAGCAGATTGCTGATAGCTGGCCGCAGAGCATTGACGATGCCGTGGCAAGAAATGACTGGGGCTGGAAAGAAGATTATAATCTTGAAAGAATGACGGCAGATATGCTAAGCAATCTAAAATAATTTACAGCCATAGCCTGGCTGATTTATTGCGGCATCATAGTTTTAATTACACAAATTCAACGTTATGAAAAGAGTAAGCATTCTATTTGTTACGCTTTTAATGATTGCGCTTGCAGTAAAATCGCAAAACGCAAATTTAAAGGTAAGCGTGGGAGCTGAGTTAAGTTTTCCTACAGGTAATTTTTCCAATACGCATGGCTTTGGTATAGGTGCGACCGGGCAGGTTGAATTTCCTGTGCAGGAGAATCTAAGTGCTACAGCCACGGGAGGTATTTTGTTTTACAATGGAAAATCGATTACTGGCGGTACAAAATTTACCGGACAAACCATCATTCCTCTGAGAGTTGGTTTAAAGAACTTCTTTACACCCGGGCTTTATGGCGCAGCACAAATAGGCTTGGGATTCTTTAGCAATTTCGCTTCAGGAACGGCTTTCGCATACTCGCCACAGTTAGGCTATGAGTTTGACGCTAAAAGCGGAAAATCATTTGATATTTCCTTGAAGTATGATGGTTATGCAAAAAGCGGAAGCCTTGGAGCATTTGGTATAAGAGTGGCTAAAGTGTTTTAATTCTCTAATTATTTCTCCTCTTATATTGTTTAAAAGCCACTGGTAACGCTTATTTCACTTTATTATTGTAAGTGTTTTTTGGTTGAAATATTTCACTATTTTGCGTGCTTTATTAACCTAAAGCAATTAAAAAATGAAAAAATTAACCTTAAGCTTAGCTGTAATGGCTATTTCGTTCTGTGCAACAGCACAAAAAAGTGAACAACCTTTAAAATTCAGCGTAGGCGTAGAAGCTGGATTACCAGTGGGTGATTTTAAGACAACTTCTAAGTTTGGTATTGGCGGTTCGCTACAGGGTGAATATGCTGCTGCTGAAACAGTGGGCATTACCTTAAGTGCAGGTTACCTGTCATTTGGCGGTAAAACCGTTGATTTGGGAGAAGGGATATCTGGCAAACTTCCATCCACGTCTGTAGTTCCAGTATTGGCAGGCGCTAAGATCTATTTTGCAGAAAAAGTGTACGGTCATGCACAAGTTGGTATGTCGTTTTTCAACAATGGACTTGGTTCCGCATTTACCTATTCACCAGGTATTGGTGTAAAGGCTTCTGACAATATTGATGTTTTGGTAAAATATCAGGCAGCGTCAAAGAATGGCGGTACTCTATCTTTTATTGGGTTAAGACTAGCTTATAATTTCTAAGTCTTTTAGAAATTAATTTTTTAAATTATTTAAGAGCCGTTGTAAAACGGCTCTTATTTTTGTCTTAAGACTTGCGGATGTTTCAATTAAATGAACGCATTGAAATCACTTAAACGAAAACTTTCTTAACACGTTACTGAACAAAAAAGCGGCTGTCCCTGATTTTTGAGGCAGCCGCTTTTTTTATAGGAGTTTAAAACTTATTGCTTCTCAAAATCCGAAGCCTTTGGTAACACATCGGAAGGATTACGCAGTCTGCTGTTC
>CAZDHQ010000070.1:0-10789 GCA_964505135.1 uncultured Ferruginibacter sp. | reverse complement strand
GTTTATGTTTTTGTTTTGTATTGATGATTTCATCAGCATTTTCGCCGCCTTCAATAAAATGCGGGATGATTACATAATGCGAATAATCCTCTTTTGCGTTTGTAATAAGTTTTTTGAAAAGCGCGTAATCATTATTATAAATGTAAAAGTCGATGGCAGCGGTTTCTCCCAGTACATTTACAAAGGAATCGTAAATGATTTTTTTATGGGCGCTAAGCTTGTTAAAAAGAAGAAAAATTTTTGTTCTTTGTTTGAAATCTGTATTTGAAATAAAATATCCTTTTCCCGGCACAGAGCCTATCACACCCAATGTTTTTAAATGACGGTAAGCTTTTTCTACCGTATCTCTTGATATATCCAGTTCATAACTCATCTCATTGATGGAGGGCAGCAGGTAATCTTTTTCCAGCCTGCCCTGTTCAATACCTTGTAAGATGGCATTGGTGAGTTGCATGTATTTAGCTGTGATAGACTGTTCGTCAATTTTAATAATGCGGTATATATTTTCAGAAGCCATGTGAATAAATAACCGGCTAAAAATAAAGCCTTTTATTAGGAAAGAGATTGCATGCTGATGTTATTTCACTAAATTTTTCGCTTAATTTTAAACCCTTGCCGGAACATTTTAAAACTCAATTATGAAAAAAACGTTGCTTGCAGTTACCCTATTGACAACGCTGGTTACCAATGCGCAAAAAATAATTCCATTATATAATGGTAAGGCGCCTGGCTCTGAAAAATGGAACTGGAAAGAAACACAATTTATTGCTGATACAGCTACCGGTACCATTTTGATGGATGTGGTAGATCCAACCTTGACGGCCTTTGTGCCAGCCAATCCAAATGGAACAGCAGTGATCATTGCGCCCGGTGGCGCCTTTCATGCATTGGCTTTTGAACATGAAGGTGTGAAAGTGGCTAAAGCTCTTAATGCAAAAGGTGTTACGGCATTTGTATTAAAATACCGGTTGGTTCATACTGATCCGGCTCATCCTGAAAATAATATCGGTACCCTTATGTCAACCGGAAATTTTAAAAAACTGGACTCTATCAATGCTGCTTTGATTCCGCTTGCATTGCAGGATGGATTGACTGCAGTGAAATATGTTCGCCAGCATGCTACGGAATATAAAATTGATCCGGCAAAAATTGGCTTCATGGGTTTTTCAGCCGGCGGCACATTAACCATGTGTGTGGTGTATAATGGCACAGATGAAAGCAGGCCCAATTTTGTGGCACCAATTTATCCCTATGAAGGAGCTATTATTGGTTCCACTGTTCCTTCAGTAATTACACCCATTTTTCTTGCATGTGCAAGTGATGATGATTTAGGTTTCGCCATGCATAGTGTGCATATTTATTCAAAATGGCTGGAAGCCAAACAGCCTGCAGAATTACACATGTATGAAAAAGGCAAACATGGTTTTGGAACCAGGAAACAAAATCTTCCCACTGATTCATGGATGGATCGGCTTTGTGATTGGATGACCCTGCATGGATACATTAAATAACAGACAGTGCATGACAGCAACCTGCTGTTAGCCTTATACATTTGCTCCATTGATTGATGGCATAAACTAATACCAATGCACGTAATACTCGGTGTTATTTTTCATTTTATCGGCGGCTTTGCTTCCGGAAGTTTTTACATGCCTTACAAAAAAGTAAAAGGCTGGCATTGGGAAAGCTTCTGGATTGTAGGCGGATTTTTTTCGTGGTTGATTGTGCCACCGCTTGCTGCATATCTCACCATCCCAAATTTTGGTGATATCATCAGCCAGGCTAGTTCATCTACTATAGGTCTTGCTTATTTGTTTGGTGTGTTATGGGGTATTGGTGGATTAACTTATGGTTTGGGTGTTCGCTATCTTGGTGTGTCGTTGGGAAGCAGTATCATACTTGGTTTGTGTATGGTGTTTGGGTCATTGATCCCCTCTATTTACTATAACTTTTTTCCAAAAGAAGGCAAGGATACTTTTGCCATGTTGATAAGTGCTAAATGGGGACTAACGGTAATGCTTGGACTATTAATTTGTGTGGTTGGTATTATCATTTGTGGTAAAGCAGGTATGATGAAAGAAAAAGAATTGTCTTCTGCTGTTACCACAGATCCGCATGGCACTCCAGGGAAAACAGAATACAAATTTGCGCTGGGTATGTTTGTTTCCATTGTGTCCGGTGTATTAAGTGCCTGTTTCAATTTTGGTTTGGAAGCAGGTAAACCAATGGCAGAAACAGCCAATCATTTATGGCAGGCTGCCAATCCTGGACAGGGAAATTTTTTATATCAAAACAATGTGACTTATGTGGTAGTATTATGGGGTGGATTAACCACCAATTTCATCTGGTGCATGATTTTGAATTCAAGAAATAAAACCTTTGGCGATTACAGCAATAAAAAAACACCGTTACTTGCCAATTATCTTTTCTCTGCATTAGCCGGGACCACCTGGTTTCTTCAATTCTTTTTCTATGGCATGGGTGAAAGTAAATTAGGCAATGGCCCAAGCTCATGGATATTGCACATGGCGTTTATCATTTTAGTAGCAAATATGTGGGGGTTAGTATTGAAAGAGTGGAAAGGGGTGAGTAAAAAAACATCGTCAACAATTATCGCCGGCATCATCACTATTATTATTTCTGTGTTGGTGGTCGGTTATGGAAATTCTTTAAAATAATATTTATAAATCTGTGACATGGCAACAATTGAAGCAACGAAATTTAAGCATGTAAGTTATTTGTGGGATGATGAGAAAGCAGCTGCATTAGCTGGAGATGAGGTAGCGCTCTTAGTATATCGTTCTAATTTATTGGGCGCTGATTTACGTTTGACGAATTATGGCGGAGGCAATACTTCCTGCAAAGTAATATCAATAGATCCATTGACAGGAAAAGATACCGAAGTGATGTGGGTGAAGGGAAGTGGTGGTGATTTGGGTACGATGAAAAGAAACGGATTGGCGGCATTGTATGTTGATCGTTTGAGAAGCCTTAAAAATATTTACCGTGGTTTGGAATACGAAGATGAAATGGTGGAGTTATTCAATCATTGCATTTATGATCTTTCTTCTAAGGCTCCATCCATTGATACACCGCTGCATGGCTTTCTTCCATTCAAACACATTGATCATTTACATCCGGATGCAGCCATTGCAATTGCAGCAGCAAAGGATGGAGAAAAAATTACAAAAGAACTATTTGGTGGCACCATTGGCTGGGTAAAATGGCAGCGTCCTGGTTTTGAATTAGGTTTAATGCTGAAACAGTGTTTGGATGAAAATCCTGGCATACGTGGTATCATGCTTGGCTCACACGGTTTGTTTACATGGGGTGATACTGCTTATGAGAGTTATGTAAATACCTTAGAAGTCATTGAAAAATGTGCTCAATACCTGGAAGATAATTATGGTAGGAAAGGTGAAGTGTTTGGCGGACAAAAATTGCAATCACTATCAAAAGAAGAACGTGTAAATAAAGCCGCAGCATTGGCGCCTGTGTTAAGAGGTTTTTGTTCTTCTCACACGAAGATGATTGGACACTTTACAGACGATGATCGTGTATTACAATTCATCAATTCAAATGACTTGGACAAGCTGGCGCCGATGGGAACATCCTGTCCTGATCATTTTCTGCGTACAAAAATATCTCCGCTGGTGTTATCATTAAGTCCTAATGATGACTTGACTGATGTTAAACAGCTGAAAGAAAAACTAACACCTGCATTTGAAGCATACCGTAAAATGTATGCAGACTATTACAATACTTGCAAACATCCCAATAGCCCGGCAATGAGAGATGCTAACCCGGTGGTGATTTTATATCCCGGTGTTGGCATGTTTACTTTTGCTAAAGACAAACAAACTGCAAGAGTGGCTGCAGAATTTTATATCAATGCGATTAATGTAATGCGTGGGGCCGAGGCCGTTAGTGAGTACACATCATTACCAAGACAGGAGGCATTTAATATTGAATATTGGTTACTGGAAGAAGCAAAGCTGCAACGCATGCCTAAACCAAAATCGCTGAGTGGGCGTATTGCTTTGATCACCGGCAGTGCAGGTGGTATAGGTAAGGCCATTGCAAAAAAGTTTGCTGCAGAAGGAGCCTGCGTAATATTAAATGATATCAACCAGGAAAGACTGGATGGCGCTGTGGAAGAATTCACTAAAGCATTTGGCAAAGACGCTGTAGCATCAACATTGTTAAATGTAACAGATGAAACATCCGTCAATAAAGCTTTTGCTGATTGTTCTTTGGCGTTTGGCGGTGTAGATATCATTGTAAATAATGCAGGCATCAGTATTTCTAAATCCATCACAGATCACAGCATTGCTGATTGGGATCGCCTGTATGATATTTTAGTGAAGGGGCAATTTTTGGTTTCAAAAGCTGGAGTGGAAATTATGCGTAAGCAGAACTTCGGTGGCGATATTATCAATATCGTTTCAAAAAACTCAGTAGTAGCCGGGCCAAACAATGCAGGCTATGGTTCTGCAAAAGCAGCACAGGCACACTTAACACGTTTGTTGGCTGCAGAGTTAGGCGCTGATCACATTCGTGTGAACACCGTAAATCCAGATGCAGTTATTGCCGATAGTAATATCTGGGCTGGTGGCTGGGCTGAGGGGAGAGCAAAAGCTTATGGTATTACGGTAGAAGAGCTGCCTGCTTATTATGCAAAGCGAACTTTATTAAACGAAGCTATATTGCCTGAAGATATTGCTAACGCATGTTATGCATTTGTAGGTGGGTTATTAAATAAATCAACAGGTAATGTGTTGAATGTGG
Organism: uncultured Ferruginibacter sp.; assembly: GCA_964505135.1. Lineage (GTDB taxonomy): Bacteria > Bacteroidota > Bacteroidia > Chitinophagales > Chitinophagaceae > Ferruginibacter. The sequence continues at coordinate 6,001 of CAZDHQ010000070.1, read as the reverse complement.
ATGGTGGTGTGGCAGCGGGGTTTGTGAGGTAAAGCCCCACCAAACCTCCTCCATAGGGAGGCTTAAGGCAGGTGTATTTTGATTGTTGACTTTTTTATATTGATAGCTTCAACCAATGAGTAAAGAAAAGAGTTTAATAATAGCAGATACCAAAAGTCCCCCTTTGGGGGATTTAGGGGGCCAGGATTTGCTTCGTATTGCTTTCAAAATGCAACTCCACAAAGGCTTTGAAGCAGAATACAAAAAGCGGCATGATGAAATTTGGCCGGAGTTGCAGCAACTACTAAAACAAACAGGTATCAGTGAGTACTCTATTTTTTTGGATGAAAGTAGTGGCTTTTTGTTTGGCGTTTTAAAAGTAAAAGATGCAGCCATGCTTGATCAATTGCCATCACATCCGGTAATGCAGCGCTGGTGGGCTTATATGAAAGATATCATGGAAACCAATGCCGATAATTCTCCGGTAAGTGTACCTTTAAAAGAAGTTTTTTACATGCCCTGATTGAAACGAAAAAAAATAATTCGATTGCGATGCAAATAGAAAAAAGTAAAATAGCTGAACACAACGACAGCTTACTGAACCAACACCAACATGTATACGATTTTGTGTCTTCAGGGATTAACGATGTGGAATCAGTCGTTCAAAAATTAATTGACTTCCAGGTAGCCATCCCTTCATGGGCTCTGGGCACAGGCGGAACAAGGTTTGGAAGATTCAGCGGTGCTGGTGAACCGGGTAACCTGGAACAGAAGCTGGAAGATATTGGAGTGCTGCATGCACTCAACCGTTCCAGTGGTGCAGTGTCGTTGCATATTCCTTGGGATATACCTGAAAACTATGCGTCCATTAAAGCTTTGGCTGCTCAACTGGATATCAGCTTTGATGCAGTTAACTCCAACACTTTCCAGGATCAAAAAGATCAGGCACTCAGTTACAAATTTGGTTCGTTACAACATGTAGATAGAGCTGTGCGTAAGCAGGCCATTGATCATAATATTGAAGTGATTAGGCATGGTGTCGAACTCGGTTCAAAAGCGATCACTGTTTGGTTAAGTGATGGTAGTTGTTTTCCCGGCCAGTTGAATTTTAGAAAAGCATTTCAAAATACGCTAGAAGGCCTGAAAGAAATTTATGCAGTATTACCAGATGATTGGAAAATGTTTGTGGAGTACAAAGCCTTTGAACCCAACTTTTATTCCATGACAGTAGGAGATTGGGGCCAGTCTTTATTGTATGCCAATAAACTTGGCCATAAAGCTTACACTTTGGTTGATCTTGGTCATCATTTGCCCAATGCCAATATTGAACAGATTGTCGCCCTGTTATTAATGGAAGGAAAATTAGCAGGATTTCATTTTAACGATAGTAAATATGGTGATGATGATTTGACTGTTGGCTGCATCAGGCCATATCAACTGTTTTTAATTTTCAATGAACTGGTAGAAGGCATGGATGCCAGAGGAATGAATCATGCAACAGATCTTGGTTGGATGATTGATGCAAGTCATAATGTAAAAGATCCGCTGGAAGATTTATTGCAATCTGTGGAAGCGATTATGATTGCATATGCACAAGCTTTAATTCTCGACAGGAAAAAATTAAATGCTGCACAAGAAGCGAATGATGTAGTAACAGCTCAGGAATTATTGCAGGATACTTTCCGTACCGATGTTAGAGCAATTGTAGCAGAAGCAAGATTAAGGAGTGGTGGAGCATTAAGTCCATTACAATTTTTCCGCCAACAAAAAATACGTGAGCAGTTAATAAAAGAAAGAGGGAGCAAAACGGTGGCTACCGGATTATAATGAGCAAAATTACTGTCATAGCTATCTTCGATATCGGTAAAACAAACAAGAAATTACTCTTGTTTGATGAGCAATACAATCTTGTATTTGAAGAAACTACCAGGCTGGATGAAATATGTGATGAAGATGGTTTTCCTTGCGAAGACGTGATGGCGCTGAGTAATTGGGTTAAACTGTCTTTTGATTCCATTACCCGAAATGAAGCCTTTGAAGTTAAGGCTGTGAACTTTTCAGCTTATGGTGCCAGCTTTGTTTACGTAGATAAAAATGGAAAAGTATTAACGCCTTTATACAATTATCTAAAACCTTATCCCCGGCTATTAAAAGATGAATTTTACAACCGTTATGGTGGAGAAAAGAAACTGGCAAGAGAAACTGCATCTCCAGTTTTGGATAGTTTAAACTCAGGTATGCAGGTTTATCGAATAAAACAAGAGCATGCTGAATTGTTTTCAAAAACTGCTTTTGCACTTCATCTGCCGCAATATGTAAGTTTTATTCTTTCTAATTATCCTGCTACTGATATTACCAGCATTGGATGCCATACCAATCTATGGAATTTTGAAGAAAACCGATACCACCGCTGGGTGTACGAGGAAGAAATTGAGCGATGTTTTGCACCTGTTGTTCCTTCAGACACAGCTGTATTTTTTTCGTATAATGGTAGGCGTTACACATGCGGTATTGGTTTACATGATAGCTCTGCTGCATTGATTCCTTACATCATCAATTTTAAAGAGCCTTTTGTTTTAATCTCCACCGGCACCTGGTGTATCAGCCTTAATCCTTTTAATTCATCTCCACTTACAGATGATGAACTGGAAAAAGATTGCCTTTGCTATCTAACCTATCGGGGAAAGCCTGTAAAAGCGTCACGACTATTTGCCGGGTATGAACATGAACAGCAGGTGAAAAGATTGGCGGAGCATTTCAATGTGTTGGGCGATACTTATAGGTCTGTTGAATGTAACCCATCACTTATTACTACTCTTCAACAGAAAAATGCAGAAGAAAATTTACAGTCAGATATTATTACACCCGTTCAATCTGTGTTTGCAAAAAGGGACCTGGCTGCCTTTGAAAGTTATGCAACTGCTTATCACCAGCTAATGATTGACATTGTTGCCCAACAGGTTATTAGCACCAATCTTATTATAAAGAATAGTTCCGTAACACAGATATTTGTTGATGGTGGGTTTAGTAAAAATCCAATTTACATGTACCTGCTGGCAGCATCATTTCCTTCAATAAAAGTTTATTCCGCATCGGTACCACAAGCCACTGCCCTGGGCGCAGCACTGGTATTGCATCAACATTGGAATAGCATACCGGTGTGTTCTGATCTCATTTGTATAAATAAAATTGCTTTGTAGAAAGACATCTACATGCTAATAGCAAATTGACCAGCCTTCTTTAGTTGATTTTCGGTTAATATCAATAGGTAAATCCTCGTTTCACTACATGGTGAATTGTAATTTGCCAGCATTTTGCAATTGAAGACAAAAGATAAATACAATTCATCTTATACCAGCAAACTATGAAAACCGAAGCAGTAATACCAATGACCACGCTGTCAGCAGCAAAAAATTTATATAACCTTGAATTAATCGAAAAAATGTGCAGGGGCAGTATTGATCTTATCAAAGAGATGCTCCAGGTATTTGTGGAAGATTTGCCGAAAGCTGTAGAGGAAATTAAATCGGCATATCAAACACAGAATTTTACCATCATAAAAAATACAGCTCACAGGATAAAGCCGGTTTTAAAATTTTATCATATCGAAATTTTAGAGAACGATATACTGGCAATGGAACAAATAGCAGAGCGGCAAGTTCTATCTGGAGAATTGAAAGAGCTGATAAAGAAAATGGATAGTGTGTTATCTATAATCGTTGCTGACATAAAAAACACGAGTCTTGCCGGTTAACGGTAGCCTGCAGTTTAAAGCCCCCCTTTTATATTACTTTGAAACCTCTTTACTATTCAATATGATAGCTACCATTTTTCATTTTTCAAATAACCAATGGATTGCACGTAAACCAGGCCAATCAGATGCAGCTACCTGTAAACTGGTGCTTTGCTTTGCATCCAACCAAATACTTTCCAGGCCAGGGGTTTATGAATCGGTAAAACAGCAGTTCCCCAATGCCCAGATTGCCATGTGCAGCACAGCAGGTGAAATCTTTCATGATACAGTGCAGGAAGAATCTCTGGTGGCGGCAGCTATTTGTTTTGAAAGCACAGATATACAAACGGCGGCGGTAAACATTCGTGATTTCCAAAACAGTTTTGAAGCAGGAAATGCATTGGTAGATCAACTAAACAAAAAAGAGCTGTGTTACATATTGGTTTTATCTGATGGCAGCCTGGTAAACGGCAGCGAATTAGTAAAGGGCTTAAATAGTGCAGTGGAAAATCGCATACTCGTTACCGGTGGTTTAGCCGGTGATGGTGATAAATTTAATACCACACTGGTAGGTTTAAACAGCCAGCCTTCACATGGAAACATTATTGCAATAGGCTTCTATGGTACTAACTTAAAAGTTACACACGGCACCAATGGTGGTTGGCAAACGTTCGGACTGGAGAAAGAGGTTACTCACGCAGCAGGAAATAAGTTATTTGAGCTGGATAGCAACAATGCACTGGATGTTTACAGAAAGTATTTAGGGCAGGAGGCGGATAATCTTCCCGGCTCTGCGTTGATGTTTCCTTTATCAGTAACTATCCCTGGCATTGCTCAACCAGTAGTTCGCACTATACTTGGAATTAATCATGAAGAAAAATCTATGACGTTTGCCGGTGATATTCCGGTTGGTTCTAAAGTACGCTTCATGAAAGCCAACTTTGATATGCTCACCAATTCTGCATCCATTGCCGCTCAAAATACCTTACAACTAGATGATACTGCGCCGGATTTTTCATTATTGGTAAGCTGCGTGGGCCGAAAGATTATATTAGGTCCAAGAACGGAAGAAGAACTGGAAGCAGTAGCTGAATCTCTTGGAGAAAGTACTCCTTTTGCAGGCTTTTATTCTTATGGAGAAATAGCGCCCTTTAATGGAGAAATAGATTGTCAACTGCATAACCAAACAATGACCATAACCTCTTTTTATGAGCTTTCATAAATTGCTTCAAAGACAAATAAAACGTCACCTGCCTGAATCACTGCATCAGCACCCGGATTTACAAAAGTTATTCTCTGCTGTAAGTGAATCTTATTATGCATGCGAAAGAGACAAGGAAATTTCAGAACGGGCATTTTCCATTAGTGAAGAAGAATATATAGAAATAAATAAAAGACTGAAGTATGAAATAGAATTGAAAAAGCAATCTGTCGAAAAGCTAAAGCAGGCTATTGATACCATTACCGGTGAAGAGAAAATTGCCAAAACAGATGATCTGCTCATGATTGCCAAACTTTTAAATCACCAGGTGATCAAAAGAAAAAAAGCAGAACTGGTTTTTAATTCATTGATCAGCAATATTCACAGTGCTGTTTTACTGGAAGACGAAGACAGGCAAATTGTGTTTGCCAATCAGTGTTTCTGTGATTTGTTTAGTATTCAACTTAGAGCAGACGAACTGCAGGGTAAAGATTGTGCACAAAGTATAGAAGCAGCAAAGCATTTATTTAAAGACCCATACCATTTTATAAATGCTACAAATGAATTACTTACAAAGCAACAGCTTGTTACCAATCAACTACTTGAATTAAATGATGGAAGAATTTTCCAAAGAGACTATATCCCAATTTTTTTGGAAAATAAATACAAGGGACACTTATGGAGCTATACGGATATAACAGAGAAAAAGAAGGTGGAAGATGCCATCAAAAAAAGTGAGCTTACCAATCGGCTTATTCTAAATGCGGCGCTTGATGCTATTGTTATTATTAACCAGGATGGCCTGGTTACATTCTGGAATCCACAGGCTGAAAAAATATTTGGCTGGAGTGAGAATGAAATCATGGGCAAGCAGCTGTCACAATTAATAGTGCCGCCAAAACATCGTAGCTCACATGATAAAGCGATGGCAAATTTTTCAATTACCAAACAAAGCCGTATACTTAACAAAATTGTTGAGCTCACTGCTGTAAATAAGCAGGGGCATGAGTTTCCGGTGGAACTCTCCATTATACCAGTGCAACATGAAAGCGGTAATTTTTTCTGTGGATTCATCAGTGATATTTCAG
>CAZDHQ010000069.1:0-10823 GCA_964505135.1 uncultured Ferruginibacter sp. | reverse complement strand
CTCAAACTAAAAATTTTTCAGCAAATAGACGCAGCAGCGCCGGCAGGTTGTATTCTGGCAACCAATACCTCCTCTATCTCTATTACGAAAATTGCAGCAGCCACCAAAAGGCCGGAGTCTGTAATAGGCATGCACTTTATGAACCCGGTGCCGGTGATGAAGCTGGTAGAGATTATAAATGGCTACGCAACAACTAAAGAAGTAACATCAACAATAGTTGAATTAAGCAAACAACTGGGCAAAGTTCCATGCGTTGTTAATGATTATCCCGGCTTTATTGCCAACCGTATTTTAATGCCCATGATAAATGAAGCCATTTATAGTTTGTACGAAGGCGTGGCAGGCGTGGAAGAAATTGATACGGTAATGAAATTAGGTATGGCTCATCCAATGGGGCCATTGCAGTTAGCCGACTTTATTGGCCTGGACGTTTGCCTCAGCATTTTAAAAGTATTGCACGATGGATTTGGTAATCCAAAATATGCGCCTTGCCCTTTGCTGGTGAACATGGTTACTGCTGGTAAATTGGGCGTGAAAAGTGGAGAAGGATTTTATTTGTATACGGCAGAGAGTAAGGAGTTGGTGGTGAGTGAAAGTTTTAAAAGATAATTTCCTGGTAACAACTATTTTTTCTTCTTCCCCTTTACCAACTCATAAGAATCATCCACCATTTTCAACACTTGCTTTTTAGTTAGTGTTCCATCCAGCACTATGGTGTTCCAATGTTTTTTATTCATGTGGTAACCTGGTAAAACGGCAGTTGGATATTCTTCTCTCAAATCAATCGCCAGGTCAGGATTACACTTTACATTAAACTGCAGTGGCTGTGCATCCAGCGAAACCAATAAAAATACCTTTTCGTTTACTTTAAACACCAGCGTTTCTTCACCAAAAGGAAAGCCTTCCGTTACATTTTCTTTTTGCAGTACATACTCTCTCAATACTTCTACATCCATACATCAGCTTTTTACTTTTTCAACAGAAATGCCTTTCATATCGTTCAGTTTATACAATACTTCTTCCTGCCGGTTAATTGGCACGCCAATCGTAATTGCACAAAACAACTGCATCTCCTGGTTGATCACAGTACAATTGTATTGTTTTAAAATCATCATGATGTCATTCATCTGGGTATAATCAAAATGCACCACGTATTTTACCTCCACCTGTTTCTGAACAATCGGCACTATCTGTAAAGCCAGTGCTGCTGCAGATTTGTAAGCATTTATCAAACCCGGCACACCCAACAAAGTACCTCCAAAGTATCGAACAACTATTACTGCAACATTGGTTAACTCTTTGCTATCAATCTGCCCAAGAATGGGTCTGCCTGCAGATCCGGATGGTTCTCCGTCATCATTTACCCTGAAATTATTACCATCTGTACCGATGCGATAAGCAAAGCAATGATGCTCTGCCTTGTGATGTTCTTTCTTTAACTGCTGGAGATAAGTTTTGAACTCATCTGCTGTTGCTATCGGGTAAGTGTATGCGATAAACTTACTGCCCCTGTCTTTAAATTCCGCAACAGACGTTTTCTCAATCGTGCAATAAAAACTCTTTCCGTTGGCTTCCTGTTTACTCATTTACTGCTGCAGGCTTGTAGGTTCTGATATAATCTGATAAATAGCTATTGGTTTCAATTAACTGGTGACCGGATAATTCTGGCGCATTCAATCCATCACCTATCACCATGGCTTCATTGGTAATCACCCTTGCTTCATCCCAAAGGCCTGCATCAATAAATGATTGCAGCAATTGAGCTCCTCCTTCCACCAATACGCTTTGCAAATTATGTGAGTATAATTTACGCAGCATTGACAATAAAAAATGGCCTCCAAAATTGATCTTATGAAAGACCAATTCATCTTCAATCGCTTCTTTTTTGCTATTGAATACGATTGTCTTTACTATACCGTTCATCAGGTGATGGGTAGAAGGAATTTTTAAATAGCTATCTAAAAAAACCCTGGCTGGATTTTTACCCGGCCATAACCTTGCCGTAAGATTTGGATTATCATACAAAGCTGTATTAGTGCCAATCATAATTGCTGCTTCTTCACTTCGCCATTTATGCACAAGCCTATTGGTATAGTCATTCGTAATTAAAACACGTTTGTGATCATTCTTGGCAATTTTACCATCCAGACTTTGCGCCCATTTTAAAACAATATAAGGTCGCCTCTTTTGCTGGAAAGTAAAGAAGCGTTGATTCAACTGCAGTGCTTCTTTTTCCATCACACCGAATGTTACATCGATACCTGCAGCACGTAGTTTTTCTATCCCCTTTCCGTTAACTACGGCGTGATAATCCATGCATCCAATCACCACTCTTGGTATCTTGTTTGCAATGATCAAATCTGTGCAGGGAGGTGTTTTTCCAAAATGAGCACAGGGTTCAAGCGATACATACAGGGTGCTTTTATCAATTAAATTCCTGTTGGCTTCTGAGACATTTTGAAGGCAGTTTACCTCAGCATGTGCTTTACCATATTGCTGGTGCCAGCCTTCACCAATAATGATATCATTATGAACTAACACCGCACCTACCATTGGATTAGGTGCTACATTTCCTGCAGCAAGCTGGGCCAATTGCAGGCAGCGGTTCATGTAAATTTCGTCGGCAGTCATCTGTCAAAATTAAGCAGCATTCAGCTAAAAAATAAACTAAGTTTGCTCCAATGACCATCAAAGAATATTATCGCCACTACCTGCGTAAACTGCAAACTATTTATGATCTGGATGAAGCATCCACTATTACCAGTTGGGTTTTTGAAAGCAAAGCATTACTCAAGCGATCTGATATTTTAAAAGACCAGGAACAGGAGCTGCAAACTGATGCTATCGAAAAAATGAATAGCTCGTTACAGCGACTGTTGCAGCATGAGCCAGTCCAATACGTATTAGGCGAAACCTGGTTTTTTAACATGCGACTAAAGGTGAACAATTATGTATTGATACCAAGGCCTGAAACAGAAGAACTGGCAGAATGGATTATAAACTATACCAAACAACACCGGCAGTTAGAAGCCCATTTATCGGTTCTTGATATTGGCACCGGCAGCGGCTGCATAGCGATTGCCTTAAAAAAGAAATTACCGAATGCGTTAGTTACAGCAATTGATGTAAGCAGGGAGGCGCTTGCTACTGCAAAAGAAAATGCAATTGACAACAACGTAAAGGTTGACTTTGTACAACTGGACTTTTTAAATGAAAAGAACTGGGGTAAGCTGCATAAATACAATATCATTGTAAGCAACCCCCCATATATCCCAATAAATGAAGCTGAAAAGCTTGACAAAAATATAACGCTGTTTGAACCGCACCAGGCTTTGTTTGTGCCGGATCAATCGCCTTTATTGTTTTATGAAAAGATAGCAGCCTTCGCAAAAGATCATTTAGATGAAAAAGGAAAATTATTTGTAGAAACACACGAAGAGTTTTCCAATGCAACAGCGCACTTATTATCAAAATATTTTGAGAAAGTAGAATTAAAACAGGATATGTTTGGCAAAAACAGGATGATAAAAGCTACTCATTACCGCTAACGGTGGCCGAAGTGGTAGCACCTAATTTTCTTGCTACCTTCATCACTCTTACAATTTCGCCCCATTGAGAAGAAGAGTCTGCATTGATCACTACAGCAGGTTTAATACTGTCTCCTTCATTGATGTATTTTTTTAATGCAGATTCCAAAGAATCCGGAATGATTTTTTTAGCTCCAACAAAAAAGTTCTTTTGCTTATCAATGCTCACCACCACACTTTGTTTTGTTTTGGTATCACTCTTTGCCCTGGGCACACTCATCTTAATCACATTAGGATTGGCCAATGTAGAGATCATCAAAAAGAACATCAGCAATATAAACAGGATATCATTGAGCGGACCTGCATCCACTTCATTGTGATTATCCCTTAACCTGTTTTGTCTTAAACTCATGATGGTCTTATCTGGTTGGTTCCTGTAAAATATCTATGAACTCACTGCTGGCTGCTTCCATCCTGTTAGCAGTACGATTGATTTGTGTATCCAGGTAACTGTAGCCAAGATAAGCCAGCATACCAATGATCAAACCGCTTGCAGAAGTGATCAGCTTTACATACATCGCATCTGCAATCTGGCTTACAGATGGGTTGCTGATGGTTGCAAATTCTTTCAGCAATAACACCAGTCCGACGATAGTTCCCACAAAACCAAACAATGGAGCAATACGTGCAATCACGGAAAGAATAGAAAGATTCTTTTCCATTTTATACATCTCCAACTTGCCTACGTTGTCCATGCTTTTTTCAATGGCGTCAATTGGTTTACCAATACGCTGGATGCCTTTATCAATCATTCTTGCAACAGGATTATCCGTATTTTTTGCCAGGCTTCTAGCAGCAGTTACGTTACCATTTACAATATTATCCCGGATGATGCTCATAAAATTATCTTCAATTTTAGACACTTTACGAATCACCAGTAAGCGTTCAATAAAAACAAAAACAGCAATGGCAAATAAGATACCCAATGGAATCATCAAGGGACCACCCTTGGTAAGCAAACTCCAAACAGATTCAACTTTTGCAGAAGTATTAGCTGCTGTACTCAATGTATCAGCCTGTAAAAAGATATCGAACATTGGCTTTTTGATTTAGGGCAAATGTAAATTTTATTGTTTGAAAATGGTTATTTGCCTGACAATGCAATTTCATCTGTGAAATGTGAAACTGGCTTTAATGCAGGGTAAAATATTGTTAATTGTTGCTACAGCAAAAATTCATTTATAAACTGTATTGGATGATATACATTAATTTTCGAAGTGATAAAATCCGGCTTATTATAGGTGATAATTGCATCAACTCCAGCTTCAAGAGCTGAATAATATTGTAATGCGTCTTCTAAATCTGTAAAGCCTGATTTAAAAACCTTTTCCATTGTTAGATCATCCTCTCGTGTAAAAATAAAATTTGAAAAAAAGTCAATTACCAACTGGTTGAGCTTTTCTAAATGCTTATAATTTTTACTCAGAAAATAGTAAGTGATGGCAAAACTCGTTGGTGACACAAATAATTTATGGCGTTACTTTACCAAATGATCAAACAAAAAGGAAACAGTTCTGTGATTTCTATTTCCAGAATTGATTAAATCAACAAGAATATTAGCATCAAAAAAGATCTTTCTCATTTCTTATGTCTTCCTGCTAAAATAGTTTTCTTGGATTCAGTTTTCCCTGTATTCACAATGCCTGCAAATTTTTTCACAAAAGTTGACGGCGTTTCCTGCTTCAGTCTTCGTTCAATTAAGTCTAAGCTTTCAATATAATCTTCTACTATTTTAGATACACTACTACCTCTTTCGGCCGCTATTTTTTTAGCCCGTTTTATATTCGCTTCACTCATTAACAAAGTTATCTTGCTTGCCATGATACTTATTTAGTCGTACAAATTTACAAAATCATACGAATAGTACAGCTTGCAGTTATTTCCGCTCCTGCAACTGCATCATCGCCATCAATTGACTCATCGTCTTTTCCATTCCCTGCGCACTACCATCTAAAAATATCACATTGCCCTTGCCATATTCAGCAAAGTTTTTAATGGCTTCTGTCCACATGCTGAACAGGATCACATTAGTATCGAGATTGGCCTGCTTCATTTGCTCTGCAGCCTGGCTCATACCCTTAGCTACTTCTTCCCGGAACAATGCAACACCCTGGCCTCTTAGTTGAGCAGCCTGTCTTTCTGCCTCTGCGGCAATTTTAATAGCATTACCTTCTGCTTCTGCAGCTTTTGTTTTGGTGATCAATAAAGCCTGTCCTTCATTTTCAGCAGCCGCTTTTAAGTTGGTACTTGCCACCACTTTGCTCATACTGTCGATAATTGCCTGGTCAAATGTGATGTCATTAATTTGCAAATCCTGTAAATGATAACCCCATTCTTCCAAAGAAGCATCCACATGTTCTTTTACAAACTCAACAATATCTCTTCTCAATCCAAGAATTTCTGATTGGCGTTTAGTAGCAACAAATGCACGGATATTTCCTTCAATCGTTCTCACCAAAGCCTGCATTAAATCCCTGTCACTAATAAATTTAAAGGCCACTTTGCGAATGGTCTCTTCATTTTCATTCTGCACAGAGTACAGTAACATTGATTTGAAATAAACATTTGCCTGATCAACTGTAACGGCCTGGAACTCCAATTCCACGGAACGGTTTTGAATGCTCACTCTTTTAAACACCTGGTCAATAAAAGGTATTTTCCAATTGAGGCCGGGGCGCTTGATGCCGGCATATTTACCCAATCTTGTTATCACGCCGATAGTACCCTGGTTGATAGTAAACAAACCGCTGGAGAGGATTAATACGATGGGAATAAGCCACCAATAGTCTTTTAGGAATTCCATGTTGATAAATTTTAGTTGAAGGTATTTATTTTAGTTGAATGTATGTTGTCAATAGTGAATGGTCAATCATGAATGGAAGGCTATTTAAGGCAAGCTTTATTTAAGATAACACTTCATTATCCATTATTTAATTATCAATTATCAACTAATGGCCTTCTCTTCCCAAATCATCGCCAAATGCACAATTGTCTCCGCAGCTTTTGCCATATCCTTTGTTCCAATCCATTCCAATTTGCTGTGAATATTTTGCATGCCGGTAAAAATATTGGGGCAGGGCATTCCCATATAACTGAAGCGGCTGCCATCTGTACCACCACGAATGCTTTCTTTCTTCACCGTTAAGCCTGCACGTTTAATTGCCTCTTCTGCATAAGCTACTACCTGCGGATGTTTATCCAGCACCTGCTTCATATTTCGATATTGCTCTACTGCTTTATATTCTATCGTAGCACCGGGAAATGCTGCTACCACTTCTTCTGCTATCTTCCTTAATCGCTCATGATGTTGTTGCAACCCTTCATCAGCAAAATCTCTTACTATAAACTGGACACTGGCTTTTTCTGCTATGCCATTTACTGCCACAGGATGCACAAAGCCTTGTTTGCCTAAAGTTGTTTCAGGGCTCCACTCCTCTTTTGGTAAAGCATCCAATATAGCTCCTGCAATCTTTAATGCATTTACCAGTTTACCTTTTGCGTAACCGGGATGTACAATCACACCATTAATGATAATGGTAGCACCATCTGCACTAAAGGTTTCATCTTCCAAACTTCCGGCTTCACCACCATCCAATGTATAACCAAACTGTGCTCCCAGTTTTTGCATATCTACTTTTGCGGTACCTCTCCCTACTTCTTCATCTGGCGTAAATAAAATTTTAATGTCACCATGTTTTACGGACGGGTTTTGTATGAAATACAATACCGCTTCCATAATCGCCGTCACGCCACTTTTATCATCTGCACCAAGCAATGTTAATCCACTTGCAGTAATCACACCGCTATTGATATGCTCTTTTAAATAAGGTGATTTGCTAGTGCCCAGCACCTGGGTTGGATCATCCGGCAATACAATGTCGTTGCCATCATAATAGCGATGCAGTATTGGCTTTACATTATAGCCACTGCAGTCTGGCGCTGTATCCACATGTGCGCAAAAACAAATAACCGGAATTTTTTTTTTATCGCTGTTGCTTTCAATGGTTGCATATACATAGCCGCATTCATCTGTTGTTGCATTGGTAATGCCCATTGCAAACAATTCTCTATGCAGTAACCTGCTAAGGTCTTTTTGTTTTTCTGTGCTGGGATAGGCGTTACTGTCAGGGTCGCTTTGCGTATCAATTTTTACATACCGCATAAAGCGTTCGGCAATGGTATCGGGACTTATGTAGATCATTGTTTCGTCAATCGTGAATGGTGAATCGTCAATTGCTTGAGTAAGCTTGCAATATTACGCAATAAATATTTGTTTATGGTTCAGGCCGCTGCAAGCGTCCCGACCAAAAAAAACGGCCTGCATTTGCAAGCCGCTATTAAAAAAGTTATTTAGTAGTTTAAGCTATTTCTACCAATTCAATATCAAACACCAGCTCTTCACCTGCCAGGAAATGATTGGCATCCAGTACCACTACATCCGGCCTTACTTCTTTTACTACTACCGGAAATGGCTGACCATGCTGATTACTTAAAGTTAGCTGCATGCCAGGTTCCAGTTTCATATCTTCAGGAACATTTTCTATAGGGAATTCAATGATCGCCGCAGGATCTTTTTCACCATAGGCTTCCGCCGCTGGAATATTAATTGTTTTTTTATCACCCACATTCATACCCGGGATTGCTGCATCAAATCCTTTGATCATTTGACCTGCACCCACAGTAAATTCAAGTGGTTCACGGCCTGCAGATGAATCAAATTGTTCACCGCTTGTTAATTTTCCAGTATAGTGAACTTTTACTGTATCACCACTTTTTGCTTCTGCCATAATTGTTGTTTTTGTTCCGCCTGCAGCGGAGTTGTAAATTAATTTTGTTACCAGCTGAATGGATCATTTATCAGCTTCACAGGCGTCGCATGCTGATGCTTGGGTCAGCATCCGGACATTTATCGTCCGGACTCTTGCTCTCTATTCTATTCGGCGATAAAAAAGAGTAGGTAAAATACGGCTCCCTCTGAGGATGCAAGTTAAAATTTTCAATCCAAAACACAGAATTAAATTGTTTTCAGCAACTTTATGCCATGAAGAAAAAACTCCTTGTATTCGGCATGCTGTTTCAGTGTTTGATGGGTGAAATATTTGCCCAGCCCGTAAAATCAAGCCTGCCGGTAATGCCAGGTGCGGAAAGAATGGAAGTGTACCTGCCCTACTTGAAGAATAAATCAGTGGCAGTATTTGCCAATCCCACCAGCCTTGTAAAGAAAACACATTTAGTAGATACATTGATCAGCAGTGGTATTCGTGTGGTAAAAATATTTGGGCCTGAGCATGGCTTTCGTGGTGATGCGAATGCAGGCGAACATGTGGAAGATGGCCTTGATAAAAAAACAGGCGTGCCTGTTGTAAGTTTATACGGCAAACACAATAAGCCAACGCCTGAAGATTTTGAAGGTGTCGATATTTTAATCTTCGATATACAGGACATTGGTGTACGTTTCTACACCTACATTTCTTCGCTGGAATATTTTTTAGAAGCCGCATTGGAAAATCACAAACCATTATTGATTCTTGATCGACCAAATCCAAACGGTTTTTATGTAGATGGCCCGGTGCTGGACAAAAAATTTAAAAGTTTTATCGGTATGCAATCGGTGCCTGTTGTTTACGGTATGACCATTGGCGAATATGCATTGATGTTAGCAGGTGAGAAATGGCTTTCACCAAAAGCAAATGAGAACAATAGTTACAACATCACTACAAAACCTACGGCAGATACGCCATTTCATGTACAGGTAATCAAATGCAAAAACTATGATCACAATACCAAATATATTTTACCTGTGATGCCTTCGCCTAATTTAAAAAGTATGCAGGCGATTTACTTATATCCATCTACTTGCTTCTTTGAAGGCACCATATTAAGCGAAGGGCGAGGTACTGATGAACCATTTCAAATTTTTGGCCATCCGAACCTGCCAAAAAATTTATATGCCTTTACACCAAAACCAAATGCAGGATCTAAGAGCAGTAAATGTTTTTACCAGCAGTGCTATGGCTGGCATATTACGGGCAGCAATGAAGAGATTGTAAAAATTGTTGATGGTAAAATCCAATTGAAATATTTACTACAAGCTTATAAATTATTCCCTGGCAAAGACAGTTTCTTTTTGAAAAATAATTTCATTTATAAATTGGCAGGCAACGACATTCTATCAAAACAAATTGCCAGTGGAAAAACAGAAGCGGAGATAAGAAAGAGCTGGGAGCCTGCACTGGCTAATTTCAAAAAGATAAGGCAGAAGTATTTGCTGTATAAACCTTAATGGTTGGGGTTCAGGTCGCTAGAAGCTTCTGGATTCTTCAGAGATTACGGCTCAAGTCGCTGAAAGCGTCCCGACCCAAGTTGAGACCCTATTTAGCAAATACCAATTGCTCTTCTTTTAACAAGGGTAAGTTTTTAAACCGTAAAACAATATTTGCCACTGTAATCACATCTTTTTGGCAGTAGGTAACAATGCGTTCTAAATTATTTTCGTTCCAGTACACATCACCCACCATACTGCCATCAATATCATCTTTTGGAGAAGGCACACCCATCGCAGCTGCCAATAATTTCAGAGAAGTGAAATGTTTGTAGTCACCAAAGCGCCAGTACTGGAATGTATCCACCATATTGGTTTCCCAGGGCTTCATATTTTGAAAATCAAGATAAACAGGAATTGCCAATCCATTGATCAATAAACGGCGACAAAGAAATGGGATATCAAACTCTTTAATATTATGTCCTGTAAAACACCATTTGTTATTGGATGCTTCCAGGTGGTTGACCATCTTAATAAAATTCTGCAACAGCTCTTTTTCATCATGGCCATAAAAAGACTTGATGCGTAGTTTATACTGCTCACCTTCTTTTTTAAAAAATGCCATGCTGATACAAATCACTTTTGCAAACTCCGCCATAATACCAGCACGCAAAGGATAATATTCACCTGCAGAAACATTTTCGGGCAATTGGTATTTGATTTTATCTTCCCATAGATGTTGCCATTCTTCATTAAGTGAAGTAAATTCCTTTTGTTGTGATACCGTTTCAATATCTATTACCAGGAAATTTTCCAGCGGCATTTTTGCTATCATATCATGTTGTTTTGATAAAAATAAAAAAAGGACGCTGTGTCAGCAATCCTTTTCCCCATTTATTTGAAATATTTTTAAAATGTCACACCAAGAAAAACCTGTATGGCCTGGTTATGCCATTTCTGTATATTATCAACTG
>CAZDHQ010000068.1:0-10950 GCA_964505135.1 uncultured Ferruginibacter sp. | reverse complement strand
AGTAAATGAAAACCCCAGGATCATTAGCATATCGTGTGGCGGCAACGCTTACAGGCCAAAGGAAACGTTGTGGGATCATCTGGATAAATTCATTGATAAGACAATACGGTTTATTGATGAGGAAGCAGATTTCCCTGACGTGGTGCATGGCCATTATGCAGATGGAAATTATTTAGCAAGCCAGGTAAGCGAAATCTTTGGTATACCTTTTTTAGCAACCGGTCATTCACTGGGAAAAAATAAAAAAAATCTTTTGCTGCAGGATGGAATGACTCCTGAAAAGATCAATGAGAAGTTTAATATGGAGCGAAGGATTGCTGTGGAGGAAAGCCTGCTGGAAACCGCTGATGTGGTGGTAGTGAGTACCCAGCATATTGTTGACTCACAGTATTCTCTATACGACAATTTTAAAAAGGCAAAATTTAAAGTACTTCCGCCTGGTGTCAATTCCGATGTATTTTATCCCTTTTACAGGTTAGATATGCCTTCCTATAAAATGCCGATAGAACAGGAGCATGCTTTGTACCGTGTGAATTCAGACATTGAACGTTTCCTTTTTAATCCTGCAAAGCCATTGATATTATCTATTGGGAGAGCAGACAAGCGAAAGAACTTTGAGACTATTATTCAATCTTATGGACAGGATAAAGAATTACAGGCTATGGCTAACCTGGCCATATTTGCAGGTGTAAGAAAAGACATAAGTCAGATGCCTGCAGAGGAGCAGGATATACTAAAAAACTTACTGTTGCTGCTTGATAAATACGATCTCTACGGAAAAATGGCTATTCCAAAAAAGAATGATCCTAAACTGGAAGTGCCCGAGATATACCGCATTGCAGCAAGAAAGAAAGGTGTTTTTGTAAATGCAACACCAGGTGAAAATTTCGGTTTAACTATCGTGGAGGCAGCTGCATGTGGATTGCCCGTAATTGCATCACCTACCGGCGGGCCAAAAGAAATTCTGGAACAGTGTGATAATGGATTGCTGGTAGATGTAGAAGACCCCAAAGCCATTGCTGATGCATTAAAAAAAATTATTTCGGACGAAACAGTTTGGGAAAAATTTTCTACAAATGGAATCGTAGCCACCAATCAAAATTATTCATGGTCATCATTCTCAGAAAAATATTTGAATATGATCAATGAATTGTTTGAAGAAAGGCAAAATCATCCTTCATCATTTATTAATAAAACAGCATATGGAAAGAAATTATCACAGGCAGAACTTTTTATTATTTCTGATTTAGATGGAACACTGGTTGAAGGTGAGGAAACAAAAGGGTTGCATGAATTTACTGAATGGGTAAGGGATAAAAGTGAGAAAGTAGTGTTTGGACTTGCAAGCGGAAGAAACAGGTTTATTACAGAACAGGCGCTCCAGGAATATGATCTTCCTAAACCGGATATATTAATTTGTTCTGCTGGCTCGGAGATTTATTATACCGATCAATTCATTCCTGATAAAGGATGGGAAAATCACATCAACTACCAGTGGAAAAGAAATGAATTGCAAAAAGCACTGGAACATTTTCCCGGAATACAATTGCAGGAGCAATCTGCTCAATGGCGTTTCAAGCTGAGTTACTATGTAGATGAAAGTTTTGATGAAGACGCCATGGCTGATTTGTATAAATTTTTAGATGATCATAAACTGAGGGCAAGAATTTTACTTACCGACAACAAGTTTCTTGATTTATTACCATTCAGGGCAAGTAAAGGAAGTGCTGTACGATACCTTAGTTATAAATGGAAAATGCCATTAGAGCATTTTATTACTGCAGGCAATAGTGGTAATGATAAAGATATGCTGAGTGCAAAAACGAAAGCTATTGTAGTAGCTAATTACAGCCCCGAGCTGGAAGATCTGAAGAAAAATAAATCAATTTATTTTACTAAAAATCCTATGGCGAAAGGTGTATTGGAAGGAATCAATTTTCATACATCTTCAGCAGATTTTACCGTAGAAAATTAATTTGTTGGCTGCTGTGTATTCTTATCATCAAGGTAGGGGTACACAGCAATAAATCTTTTTACCACTTCGGGATCTTTATTGCGTAATTTTCTATAGGCAGCGAAATAATTTTTTGCTTTTTCTTTATTATCCTGCAATGCATACAGTGCGAACAATTCGGCAAATGCTCCGGGAAAGTTGGGGTTGCTGATGGTAACTTTTTCGTAGTAATTCATGGCAGTTTCTTTATCGCCTTTTAGATAAGCAAATAAACCGCGATAGTAATCCAGGAACGGATCTTTATCAATAGTAGAGTCCAGCGCATTGATGGCACTGATAGCTTTGTCATACTCTTTCCTGTTAGTGTAAACATCCATCATCTGCAACTGAAAATACGGTTGACTATTGTACCTCTTTTCCAATGTGGAAAGTTCCTGCAAAGAAGCATCGTCATCCAGTTGGGAGAGTATCTGAACATTTAGTGTAACACCGGCTGTGGTTGCTCTTACACTCCCTGGCAAATAATTAAACTGTGTTCTTGCCTCTGAGAATTTACCCTGTTTCACCAGGTTCCTGATTGAGGTTAATCGCTGTGCAACATATTCATCTGATGATGGAGAAATGTTCAATAGCTTGTCCATTAATTCAGCCATGGTAGTGCTGAAATTTTCACCTGTGAAATAAACATAGATGTCTGCAATACCTACTTTTTTATCAAACTTTACCAGCTCCATATCCAGATAATTAAAGCCGCCATCTCCGAAGCCACGGAACACTACTCTTTGGTTACCATTTTTTTCATAAATCTTTACCTTTTCAAAACTGCCGTTATTGCCCATCATCTGCAGCAGGTTTTTATCAAGTTCATTTTTTTTAAGTGTTGTACCTACACTTTTTTCCACTTCATTCCAGTCTTTTATTTTTTTCACCTGGTCAAAACGGTTGAGCAATGAACTCAGAATAATATTTGAACTTAAAAAGCCTTCCTTTCTTTTGGTGGCATTGGCTTCCAGCTCGGTTGCAAATTGAACAGCTTCTTCTTTTGTAACTTTTTCTTCCACCGGCTGGCAGCCTTTCAATAAAAATGATGCAAGTAGTAAGGATAAAATAAAACGGTAACGCATGGTGTTGGGTTGATGGGTAAACAAGGGTTTATAATTTCACTTGAAGGTAAGCAATTAACCGCAGGATTCGGTCCGTTGGTTTAAGTAATAAAAAAATGATTGGTAATTACCAATCATTTTTTCAGATACAACTATTATTGGTTATGGTTTACAACTGTCTCTCAACATTTTTATTTCATCGTGTGATGCTCTTAATAATTCTTTTTGATCAAGTATGATGTCTTTTAAAAATGCAGGAACATCTTCTTCCAGCAATGCTTCAAGATAGGCTTTTTGTGCCATATCTTCCCCCGCTTCACAATCCTGCAAAATAGCGTATCGGTCTCTCCCGGTGAACATTGCTTTCAAATTCATCCATGCCCTGTAAATCTTTCCGCTGGTCATGGTTTCTGTTGTCATTTCTCCACCCATCACCTGTAATTCCGTGCCCAATACGTTGCGGTTCTCCCGGCTCTCGTCTATCATTCTTTCAAACAATACAATCAAATCAATATCACCAGAAGTGGGAGCGTCTTTTTCCTTCAGTTCTTTAATGGCTTTTTCATAGCCTGCAATACGATCGTTATTGATCAAAATAAGATCGTTTAAAATGTGTTTGGTTTCTGTTGCTGTTGTTTGCATAAAATATGTTTTATGGAAATGCCAAGAAATTCTATGCCAGTTTAATACAAACTGTATATTGTTTTCTTCCAAAAGTAAACGGGGTGAATTTGCCCCAAATAATGATTCGCTGCACTTCTCTGCAACTCTTTTTAAGAATGTTGAAGTGAATTTGTATATTTCAATCTAAATCATAACGGTTGTATGAAATATTCTCTATCTCTATTATCATTT
Organism: uncultured Ferruginibacter sp.; assembly: GCA_964505135.1. Classification (GTDB taxonomy): domain Bacteria; phylum Bacteroidota; class Bacteroidia; order Chitinophagales; family Chitinophagaceae; genus Ferruginibacter. The sequence goes on along the minus strand of CAZDHQ010000068.1, from coordinate 7,038 downwards.
ATTATGTTAGTTGTGCCTGCAACAGTTTTTGCTCAGCAAATTAAAATTGAACATGACCGTGCTAATAATAAACTAATCATCACGGCAGGTAACAGACCTTTTACTGAATTCATCTATCCTGATTCGATGGAGAAACCAGTGCTGTATCCCATTTATGCTGCTGACGGCGCACTTATCACAAGAGGCTATCCCGTTGCACCACGGCCTAATGAGCCAATTGATCATCCGCATCATATTGGTCTATGGATGAACTACGAAAGTGTAAATGGTCTTGATTTCTGGAATAATTCTTTTGCTATACCGGCTGATAAGAAGCCGCAATACGGATGGATAAAAACTAAAGCTGTTACAGGTATTAAAAATGGTTCAACCGGCAGTTTTACTTATGAAGCTAATTGGCAAAATATCCATGCAGAGACTTTGCTAAAAGAAAGAACTACTTTTTAAAAAAAAAAAAAAAACAATGTTCGCATAATAGACAGAGTTAGTACACTTACTGCTGCTACTGATGTAATGATGAAGGATGTAAAAGACGGTTTTCTTGGTTTAAGAGTAGCGCATGAACTGGAGCTGCCATCAAAAGAAGCACGTGAGTTTACAGATGAAAAAGGCAATGTAACTAAAGTGAATAAGAGTAGCAATGATGTAACAGGGAATTATCTTACCAGTAAAGGATACACAGGAGATGCAGCCTGGGGAACAAGAGGAGAGTGGTGCATGCTCTATGGAAAAATGGGAGAAGATAGTGTAGCTGTTATAATCATTGACCATCCTTCAAATGTGGGATATCCTACTTACTGGCATGCTCGTGGTTATGGATTGTTTGCAGCCAATCCGCTTGGGCAGGCTATATTTAGCAATGGTAAAGAACAACTCAATTTTTCACTAAAAAAAGACCAGGCTGTAACATTCAAATTCAGGATTGTAATTGTGTCTGGTAAAAAGGTGCTATCAACTGAAGAGATTAACCAGCTTGCTAAAGATTTTGCTGCTAAATAAAACGTTGGTATGAATTTATTACTTCAGTCATGTTTGTATGATCGAAGAGAAAATTCAGTATTGCCCGGTTATTTATATCCTGGCCCTATGCTTACATTTGTATCATAAAAAATCATCTGTTATGAAAAAATTAAATGCAATTGGACTCGATAGTAAAAAGGCAGATCAATTAGCAGCCAAGCTGAACGAATTATTGGCCAACTATTCTATCTTCTATCAGAATGTAAGAGGTTACCACTGGAATATAAAAGGAGAAAAATTTTTTGAACTGCATGTAAAGTTTGAAGAATTGTATAACGACCTTTTGTTAAAAATTGATGAAGTGGCAGAACGCATTCTTACTTTAGGCAGTTCACCTGAACATAATTACTCCACTTATAAAAAACTATCTTCAATAAAAGAGAGCACGCAAGTATCTGATGGCATTAAAGCCGTAAAAGATATACTGGATTCGTTTCAATCCATTATCGGCTTACAGCGCACATTGCTTGAATTATCAGCAGATGCCAATGATGAAGGCACCAATGCGTTGATGAGTGATTATATAAGAGCCCAGGAGAAGCTGGTTTGGATGTATTCTGCATTTTTAAAGAAATAATTGTTCGTTTAACGATAACGGCCCATTTCAAAATAAAAAACATTCCTTAGTTTTATTCTAACTTTTTTGCTTTCTCATCTTTAGAACATTTAGTTTATCTCCTCTGTCTTCCACATGCTATTGCGGCAAATGCTGATGTAAATTGTATTCACTACTGTGCAGGCTTTAACATTGCTTGCTTTGCACTGCCTGTAAAAGAATGCCGCTAAGCTGGCAGACTATTTAACTGTGGATATGTAGCTTGATCAATTCTATTTGCAGTATTGCGATGATTGAGATTATTTTTTCAACAGCGAAATAACGCTTATAACCCTGGCTGTTTTAAAAAACAATAACTATGACCAAATTGAAAAGAAACAAAAGATGGGAAAGAAAGGAACTGCTGGAAAGTGTAAACAAAGTGCTGGACATCGTAGAAAAAACTTCGGACTTGCATTCTACGTTTTTACTACCATCAACAGAAATTGATAAAGAATCTTACCTGCTGCAAATTAGTCAGCTTTTACTATGCTTACAAAGTAACGCAGTCTCTTACAATACGCTTCAGCATAGGGTTACATTAATTGCGTTACAGCTAATTCCCCAGGTTCGGAGTGAAGAAATACTGGTAAAAATTAAAGAGGATAAGTACGCAGCCACTGGTTATGTTCTTGCCAATATTTGTCTTACCAATCTTGGACTACCAGATGCAAGATTTGATGAGATGATTGATCAGTTATTAGATGGTGGAGTTGAAATGAATGAGCAAAACAATGCCTTAAGGGAACTGCAGTTTTTATGGTTTAAGAGTCAATGGCAACACTGTTCTCTTGATGGATTACAAATAAAGAATGCAATAGCAAATTCTGCACTTAATAAAACGATTGATTTTATTAAAGTATCTCCACAGGATATCCATGCATTTGCAGAAGCTATGATATATGCAGCACCTTTTGTTAAAAAGCATAGATTACTGCCTGAAGGAAAAACAGCCATCGCAAACAATGCTGAGATTTTGATTGCTGTTTGTTTTAATAACGAAGCATACAACCTGCTTGCTGCATTGATTTCAGCATGGGCCATTATGGGCCTGCCATGGAATCCTGTATCTTCATTTGCTTTCAATTTTCTAATGATGCTGTATCAGCAAGAAATAGTAAATCAATCCTGCTTAAATAAAAAGCAGTTGTCTTTCTTATTACATCTTGGTTTGCTTTGCAGCACCTGTTTAAAACATTCTCTTACACCTTATAAAAAGCTGCATGTGTTATCTGTCAAAAAGGGAGCGGCCAGTAAATTTCTTTCTTTATTTACCGCAGATGAAACAGGTTTTGCCTGGTTAAATTTTTTTACAACTTTGGAAAAACCAGAACAGGATGCGCTTGCAGGCTTACTGATAAATATTTTATTACTGCGAAATATGAATCACCAACGGTTTCAAACAGTCTCCCAGTTACTGAATCTCGGGCATGTAATGGGCATTACGGATAATTCAATTGCTGTTCGGGCAGCAGAGATGTTACATGAACAGGGGCTTTTATTAGATAAAATTAACTAATTGTTCTTCTTTTTTATCTATCTGCCAATTAGTGCCTGTGGTGATTGCAAGTAATTAAAATAGTAGATAAAATATTAGTACTATTGCAGGAATTTTTTTAAGAGATCATACTTACAACTTTGCCAGTTATGCAAGCCGATAAAAACAGTTATCTGTTAATCAACCAAAATGATAATGTAATTGTAGCATTAAAAGACTTACCCAAAGGAACCATCATTCAGCACAGTGGCCAGGCTGTTGAGTTAAAAGAAAATATTCCTCAAAAACATAAGATATACCTGCAGGATTTTAAAGCCGGGTCTTCCATTTATATGTATGGAGTATTGGTAGGTACTACTACACAGGATGTTCAGCAGGGAAGCCAAATGACCACTGCCAATCTTCAGCATGCTGCCATGCCTTATGCATACAGAAATTATGTTTATCAATGGCAGGCCCCGGATGTTTCAAAATATGCAGGAAGAACTTTTAATGGATATTTAAGAAGTGATGGACGGGCAGGCACGGCAAACTATTGGTTATTTATGCCTACCGTGTTTTGTGAGAACAGGAATCTGGATGTAATTAAAGAAGCACTGCACAATGCCTTGGGTTACGCAGTTACAGATAAGTACAAATCCTACGCTGAGCATCTTGCAGAAGCATATCGCAATAAACAGGATATCTCAGAGGCCATTGATTTTTCGCCAGCAACTCATTCATCAAAAAGGATTTTCAAGAATATTGATGGCATCAAGTTTTTAAACCACCAGGGTGGTTGTGGTGGCACAAGACAAGACTCAGCCATATTGGGTAAACTCTTAGCTGCTTATGCCGATCATCCCAACGTAGCAGGCGTTACCGTCCTCAGCCTCGGATGTCAGCACTTGCAAACAGAGAACTTTTGGGAGGATATCAAATCAAGAAACCCATCGTTTGATAAACCCGTCTTTATTTTTGAACAACAGAAATCACAAAGTGAAGAAACTTTAATAAAAGAAGCCATCAAACAAACTTTTATTGGTTTAACGGAAGCAGATAAGATTTCCCGAGTGCCGGTACCATTAAATAAAATGGTAGTAGGTGTAAAATGCGGCGGCAGCGATGGTTTTAGTGGTATCTCTGCAAATCCTGCTGTTGGTTATACTGCTGATTTGCTTGCTGGTATTGGGGCTAAAGTTTTATTAGCAGAATTTCCTGAGTTGAATGGTGTAGAACAAGATCTTGTTGACCGCTGCACCAATCAACACTCAGCAGAAAAGTTTATTAACCTGATGCAGAACTATGATAAGCAGGCACACCTGGTTGGATCCGGTTTTCACATGAATCCTTCTCCCGGAAATATCAAAGATGGCTTAATTACAGATGCCATAAAAAGTGCAGGTGCTGCTAAAAAAGGAGGCTCTTCTCCGGTAACTGATGTATTAGACTATACAGAGCCTGCAGTAAAACCAGGATTAAATCTAGTTTGTACACCAGGTAATGATGTAGAAGCAACTACCGGCCAGGCCGCAAGTGGCGCTACACTTATTTTGTTTACAACAGGATTGGGTACTCCTACGGGAAATCCCGTTTGCCCAACGATTAAATTAAGCACCAATACAGCCCTGGCAAAAAGAATGAAGGATATCATTGACATTGATTGCGGCCCTATCATCAGTGGTGAGAAATCCATTGAGGAAATGGGTGAAGATATTTTGGAGTATTGCATTAAAGCAGCCAGTGGTGAAGTAATTCCAAAGGCAGTTGCGTTAGGCCAGGATGATTTTATTCCATGGAAAAGAGGCGTTTCATTATAGTCTGTCCGTTGCCGTTAGTTTATTCTAAATTCAACATATGAAATATCGTTATTGTCTTGCATTGGATTTAAAAGATGATAAAGTATTGATAAAAGAATACGAAGCTTATCATCAAAATGTATGGCCTGAGATTTTAGCAAGCATAAAGCAGGCAGGCATTGACAGTATGGAAATTTACAGGGCTGGTAATCGCTTATTCATGATAATAGAAGCAGCAGCAGATGTAAATTTTGCTGCAAAGGCCGCAGCAGATGCTGCCAGTGAAAAAGTGCAGGAATGGGAAACGCTGATGTGGAAATACCAGCAGGCATTGCCTTTTGCAAAGCCTGGTGAAAAATGGATTATGATGGAAAAGATTTTTGATTTAAAATAGAATGGACATGTTTAGTTTACAAAATAAGATTGCAGTAATCACCGGAGGTGGGAGTGGTATTGGTAAAGCAATTGCCGTATTGTTTGCAAAGCAGGGAGCTGCTGTACATATTATCGAGTTAAATAAAGAGGCTGCTGATGATGTGGTGAACGAAATATCCCGGGGCGTCGGATCTGCCTTTGCACATGCCTGTAATGTGGTGAACCAGCAGGAAGTAGCCAATGTGTTTAATCAAATAGGTCGCATTGATATCCTGGTAAATAATGCAGGTATCGCTCATATTGGCAATGCAGAAAGTACAGGTGAACAGGATTTTGATAAGATCTATAACGTAAACATCAAAGGGGTTTACAACTGTTTGCATGCAGCCATACCATTGATGAAAAATAATGGTGGCGGTGTAATCCTGAATATGGCTTCTATTGCAGCATCTGTTGGGTTAAATGATCGCTTTGCTTACAGCATGAGCAAGGGCGCCATTGCCGCAATGACGTTGAGTGTTGCCAAAGATTATTTGCTGCACAATATCCGTTGCAATTGTGTTTCTCCTGCAAGAGTACATACACCTTTTGTTGATGGGTTCATTTCAAAGAATTATCCTGGTAAAGAAAATGAAATGTTTGATAAACTTTCAAAAAGCCAGCCCATAGGCCGTATGGCTAAGCCGGATGAAATTGCGGCATTGGTATTATATCTATGCAGTGATGAAGCATCATTTATCACCGGCAATGATTATCCTATTGATGGAGGATTTTTAAAATTGAATAACTAAATATGAACTTAGCCATAATAGCAGGTTGACGACAACCGGAAATGTGTATTGACGAATCCGGTAGCTATTCGACCTGTGTGGCCAAAATCAAATAAATATAAATACATGAAACTAATTCGCTTTGGAGAACCTGGTAAAGAAAAGCCCGGTGTAATAATTGATGACAGCATGCTGGATGTATCAGATTTTGTAAAAGACTTTAATGAAGACTTTTTTGAAAATGATGGATTATCAGCATTAGCTTCTATCATCGAAAAAGAAAAAGATGAACTGAAGGTTATTGATAAAGACATTCGCCTGGGGGCACCTGTTGCTAGGCCATCTAAAATTGTTTGTATTGGTTTAAACTATGCCAAACATGCAAAGGAAACTAATGCACCCTTACCCAAAGAGCCCATTTTATTTTTCAAATCAACCACAGCAGTAACAGGTCCTTTTGATAACATCATTATTCCAAAGAATTCTGTAAAGACTGATTGGGAGGTTGAACTGGCGGTGGTGATTGGTAAAAAAGCCAGCTATGTAGAAGAAAAAGATGCGATGGATTATGTGGCTGGATATTGCCTTCACAATGACGTGAGTGAAAGAGAATTTCAATTAGAGCGGGGCGGTACCTGGGATAAAGGTAAAGGCTGCGACACCTTTGCACCGCTTGGCCCCTGGATGGTTACAAAAGATGAAGTGGCTAATGTGCACAACCTCCGTTTGTGGTTAAAACTGAATGATAAAATGATGCAGGATGGTAATACGGATGATCTTGTTTTTAATATTCCTCAATTGATTGCTTATACCAGCCAGTTTATGACTTTATTGCCTGGAGATATCATCAGCACCGGAACACCGCATGGTGTTGGCCTTGGTTTTAATCCTCCCATTTATTTAAAAGATGGCGATGTGGTTGAATTGGGTATTGATGGCCTGGGAGTTTCCAGGCAGGTAGTAAAGGCTTACGCAAGTTGACTTGCTAAACGATTACTTTTT
>CAZDHQ010000067.1:882-10957 GCA_964505135.1 uncultured Ferruginibacter sp. | reverse complement strand
GTTTAAAGGAACTGAATCAGAGGTTTTCCATGCGGATACACCAGCTTATTATCTGCCTGAAAAGAAAGACGTATATACCAAGATGGAAGCATTGATCTATCACTTTAAAATTGTGATGGGTGAAACAGATATTCCGGCTGGTGAATTATACAGTGCAGTGGAAGGTGCAAATGGCGAGCTGGGTTTTTATCTGGTCAGTGATGGCGGCAGAACGCCCTACAGGCTTCATTTCCGCAGACCATGCTTTATTTATTACCAGGCATATCCTGAATTGATAAAAGGTGGTTTATTGAGTGATGCGATTATTACGATGAGTAGTTTGAATTTGATAGCGGGAGAACTAGATGCATAAATTTGTTTCACACAACGGGCACAAAGGATACTAAGAAACAAAGTGGGAGTACGTTGTGAACTTTGTCTTCGTGGTTTCTTTGTGTGAAAAAAAATATAAATGGAGATTAAGTTTTCTGATGAAAAATTAAATAGGGTTAGCGAGATAATCAGTCGCTATCCAGAGGGTAGGCAAAAGAGTGCATTGCTGCCGGTGCTGCATTTAGCGCAGGAAGAATTTGGTGGCTGGCTGGATGTGCCTGTGATGGATTATGTGGCCTCTTTATTAAGTATAAAACCAATTGAAGTGTATGAGGTAGCCAGCTTTTATACCATGTATAATTTAAAGCCAGTTGGTAAATACGTATTTGAAGTTTGCCAAACAGGACCTTGTATGTTGAATGGCAGTGATAACATCATCGCTTATATCAAAGAAAAATTAGGAATCGGTCCCGGCGAAACTACAGCAGATGGCTTGTTTACTTTGAAACCTGCTGAATGCCTGGGTGCCTGTGGATATGCGCCAATGATGCAGTTGGGCAAACACTACCGGGAGCATTTGACAAAGGAAAAAGTAGATGCGATTATTGAAGAGTGCAGGGCAAATGCGGCCAGGAATAATTAATGAAGTTCTTTATAACGATATCATTCCTGTTGGTTGTAATAACTAGTTTTGCGCAGCTAACAGAAGAAGACAAACTGATCAGCACTGTAAAAGAGTTTCACCAGGCGATGGTGAGCAAAAATACAGTTTCACTTAACCAGCAAACAGATAAGGCATTGAGTTTTGGACATAGTAACGGCTGGGTAGAAACGAAAAAAGATTTGATCAGTGATTTGGAAACCGGAATGATCAGTTATCAGAAAATAACTGAAGACAGTATTACGGTTTCAATAAATGATAACCTGGCTAATGTGCGGTTTAAAGCAGATGTAGACGCCACAATGAAGGGCAATAGTATTAGCATAAAGTTGAGAGTACTGGAAGTGTGGGTAAAAAAAAGCAAGCGATGGGTTTTGTTTGCAAGGCAGGCAGTGAAAGTATAAAAGTTCATAAAACATAATCAATCCTCTTTTAGGGGATAGGGGTATATGAGTAAAAAATTATTATTAGCAAACGCAAACGTTCCGGGCATTAGAAGCTTCGAAGTGTACCGCCGTGAAGGTGGTTATCGCAGCGTGGAAAAAGCATTGAAGATGCAGCCGGCAGACATTGTGGAAGAAGTGAAAAAGAGTGGCTTGAGAGGCCGTGGTGGTGCAGGTTTCCCTGCTGGCATGAAGTGGAGTTTTATTGCTAAGCCTGAAGGTGTGCCAAGGCATTTAGTAGTAAATGCGGATGAAAGTGAACCAGGTACTTTTAAAGACAGGTATTTAATGGAGTTCATTCCGCATATTTTGATTGAAGGAATGATTGTTTCATCTTTTGCTTTGGGCAGTAATGTTAGTTACATCTATATCCGTGGGGAGTATGCTTGGATTCCGGATATTTTAGAAGAAGCAATAAAGGAAGCAAAACAAAATGGTTTCCTGGGTAAGAATATTTTAGGTAGTGGTTTTGATTGTGAGATTTATGTGCAGCGTGGTGGTGGCGCTTATATCTGTGGAGAAGAAACAGCTTTAATTGAATCACTGGAAGGCAAAAGAGGTAATCCAAGAATCAAACCTCCATTCCCTGCTGTGAAAGGTTTATGGGAAAGACCAACAGTGGTAAACAATGTTGAAACGATTGCAGCAGTTGTACCAATCATCAATGATGGTGGTGAAGAATATGCAAAGATTGGCGTGGGTAAATCAACCGGTACTAAACTGATTTCTGCATGCGGTAATATCAATAAGCCTGGGGTGTATGAAATTGACATGACCATCTCTGTAGAAGAATTTATTTTCAGCGATGAATATTGTGGTGGTATTCCGAATGGAAAAAGATTGAAAGCTTGTATACCTGGTGGCTCATCTGTACCTATCCTTCCTGCTAACTTGTTGCTCACAACTGCAAAGGGTGAGAAAAGGATGATGAACTATGAAAGCCTTGCTGATGGAGGCTTTGCAACAGGTACTATGATGGGTAGTGGTGGTTTTATTGTGCTGGATGAAGATCAGTGTGTGGTAAGACATACCATGACATTAGCCAGATTCTATCACCATGAAAGCTGCGGACAATGCAGCCCCTGCCGTGAAGGAACTGGCTGGATGGAAAGAATATTGAAGAAGATTGAATACGGTAAAGGTGAAATGAAAGACATTGATTTATTGTGGGATATTCAAAGAAAGATTGAAGGCAATACCATTTGCCCATTGGGTGATGCAGCAGCATGGCCGGTAGCAGCAGCTATTCGCCATTTCCGTGATGAGTTTGAGTGGCATGTACTGAATCCAGAAGAATCACAAAGAAGAAATTATGGATTGGCGCATTATGCTGATCCGATACATGTGCCGACCGCGGTGTAATTTTCACGCAAAGGCGCTAAGTTTTTAAGACGCAAAGCAATATGACTGAGAATGAGATTTCAAGATTAGTTGTTGACTTGTGTTTTAAAATCCATAGACAATATGGGCCAGGTCTTTTTGAGAGCGTTTACGAAGAAATTTTCTGTTATGAATGGGCAAAAAATGGTATTCCATTTAAGAGACAGCAGGGAGTTCCTTTAGTTCACGAACAGATTAAAATGGAAGTCGGATTTAGAGCTGATGTAATTATCAATGACAAGGTTATTGTGGAATTGAAGTCGATAGAAACATTAGCCGACATTCACTATAAGCAAGTTCAAACTTACCTGAAGCTGACAGGAATTAAATTGGGCTTATTGATAAATTTTAATGTTGCTCTTATTAAAGACGGAATACATAGAATAGTAAATAACTTATAACCTTTGCGCCTTCGCTCCTTTGCGTCTTGGCGTGAAATGATAAAATATGGCAGAAGAAAATAAACCTTCACCGCCGGCTAACTTTAAAGTAACGATAGATAATATCACTATCGAAGTGGCGCCCGGTACAACAATATTAAATGCAGCACGACAAATTGGTGGTGATGTTACACCGCCTGCAATGTGCTACTACAGCAAGCTGCAGGGTAGTGGCGGTAAATGTCGTACCTGTTTGGTAGAAGTAGCTGCTGGTTCTACTGCAGATCCAAGACCAATGCCTAAACTGGTAGCCTCCTGCCGTACTACGGTAATGGATGGCATGATTGTAAAGAATATCACCAGTGACAGAGTACGAGATGCAAGAGCAGGTGTGGTGGAATTTTTATTATTAAATCATCCGCTTGATTGCCCAATATGCGACCAGGCTGGTGAATGCCACTTGCAGGATCTCGGTTATGAACATGGCAAAGAAGGTACCCGTTACGAATTTCCAAGAAGAACTTTTGAGAAAGAAGATATTGGTCCTTACATACAGTTGCATATGACACGTTGCATTCTTTGCTACCGCTGTACGTATGTTGCTGATCAGTTGACCAATCAAAGAGTGCATGGAATCCTGGATCGTGGGGAACATGCGGAGATATCAACTTATATTTCCAGAGCAATAGACAATGAATTTAGTGGTAATATGATTGATGTGTGTCCTGTAGGTGCATTAACGGATAAAACATTCCGTTTTAAGAACAGGGTTTGGTTTACAAAACCGGTCGATGCTCACCGCAACTGCGAAACACCGGGTTGCTGTGGTAAAACTACCTTGTGGTTAAGGGGCGATGAGGTATTTCGTGTTACGGTAAGAAAAGATCCATTTGGTGAAGTGCAGAGCTATGATGGCAAACCTGGATGGATTTGCAACACCTGCCGCTTTGATAAAAAGAAAACAAGTGATTGGGTAATTGAGGGGCCAACCACTATCAGCCGTCATTCAGTTATTTCTCAGGGGCATTACGTGAATGTGATTAAACCACAGGAAACAATTGAAAAAGTTTTACATGGAAGATCACCGAAATTGTTGATGGACATTCATGATGTGAGCCAGGTAAACAGGCCGAATATTGAACTGAGCAAAATAAACGGACCGGCGCATTCAGATGATTTTAAAAATGGTCAATAGAAAAATTAAAGGTTTCAGAAGCCGCTAAAAAATATCAAAACTTATTATGTTATTAGCAATAGACCTTGCCATCATTATTGAGAAGTTAGTTCTGATAGTGATTGTTGTAATGTCATCACTGTTGGTAGCGATGTATGCTACTTATGGCGAAAGAAAAATCGCAGCATTTATACAGGACAGGCGTGGACCAAACCGTGCCGGTCCATTTGGTTTATTGCAGCCGGTGGCTGATGGCGTAAAGTTGTTTTTGAAAGAAGAAATCATTCCCAATCTTTCCTCTAAGTTTTTATTTATCCTCGGACCTTGTTTGGCGATGCTTACAGCAATGATGACCAGTGCGGTAGTGCCCTGGGGAGAAAGCGTTCACTTTTTTGGGAAAGATATTTCATTACAAATAGCAGACATCAATATTGGAATTTTGTATGTGTTTGGCGTGGTGAGTATGGGCGTGTATGGAATAATGATTGGTAGCTGGGCAAGTAACAATAAATATTCATTGATGGGAGGATTGAGGGCTGCATCGCAGATCATAAGTTATGAACTGGCGATGGGTATTGCATTGATTGCTTTGTTGATGGTAACGGGAACGCTTAGCCTTAAAACTATGGTAAGCCAGCAGATGGATGGTGTGTGGAATATCATTAAGCAACCGCTGGGTTTTCTCATCTTTTTAATTTGTGTATTTGCAGAATGTAACCGTACACCCTTTGATTTAGCGGAAGCAGAGAATGAATTGATTGGCGGTTATCATACAGAGTACTCCTCCATGAAGCTTGGATTTTATTTGTTTGCTGAATACATCAATATGTTTATCAGTAGTGCAATTATGTCGAGCTTGTTTTTTGGTGGATACGACATACCGTTTGTAAATGATGCCAGCCTGATGGAAAAAGTGGGTATGAACTGGATGGCATTAATACATGTAGGAATGCTGTTTGTAAAAATCCTGTTCTTCCTGTTCCTGTTTATGTGGGTACGCTGGACGATTCCAAGGTTCCGTTATGACCAGTTGATGAATTTGGGATGGAAGACTTTGATACCATTGGCACTGTTTAATATGCTGGTGACAGGCGCTTTGATCTTGTGGAGACATGCCCCCTAAATCCCCCAAGAGGGACTTTGGGAGTCTGCTAACTGTAAGTTGTTTTTATATTTGCAGCGAAGTATTTATGATAAGTGAAGAGGGATTTCTGAAATGCTTAATTATAAATATTGAATAAATGCATGAGGCTGGGCCTCCCTCTCTTTTGGAGAGGGACCGAGGGTGAGGCCGATTAAATGTTTGTAACAAAAAATAAAAAATGCAATCATTAACCAATAGAGCTAAAGCAGTTGATAGAAGGCCGCTGAATTTGCTGGAAAAGGCTTACCTGCCGGCAATTTTAAAAGGCATGACCATCACTTTTGGCCACATGTTTAAAAAGAGACCAACTATTAATTATCCTGAACAGACAAGACCTTTCAGTCCTGTGTTTCGTGGATTACATATTTTGAACCGTGATGCTGAAGGAAGAGAAAATTGTACCGCATGTGGTTTATGTGCTGTAGCTTGCCCTGCAGAAGCGATTACGATGGAAGCTGCTGAGCGTAAGCCAGGTGAAGAAAATTTATACAGGGAAGAGAAATATGCAGCAAAGTATGAGATCAATATGCTGCGTTGCATTTTCTGTGGCTTGTGTGAAGAAGCTTGTCCGAAAGATGCGATCTATTTAAGTGAAACTTTTGCACCGGCCAACTACCAGCGTAAAGGTTTTATTTATGGCAAAGATGATTTGTTGATTCCAAATCCAACAACTGACCCCGAAGCATATGCGAAAGCAAAAGGCAACAGGGCGAATAAATAACAAATAAAAACCTTCTGCCCATTAAACAAAAGGCAGAAAGAACAGGCTTATGAGCGTAACACAAATACTTTTCTGGTTCCTGAGTGCATTAGCGCTGTTGAGTGCTATTATGGTGGTGGCCAGTAAAAACCCCGTTCACAGTATTCTTTATCTAATCATTACTTTCTTTGCCGTTTCCGGTCATTATATTTTATTGAATGCACAGTTCCTGGCAATTGTAAATATCATTGTTTACGCAGGTGCCATAATGGTGCTGTTCTTATTTGTGGTGATGCTGATGAATTTGAACACCGAATCTGAGCCGCCGCAAAAAAGAAAGTTATTTTATTATGGTGGTGTAATTGCAGGATGCTGTTTGTTGTTGATTATTGTTGCAGCAACAAAGCAGGCAGATGCAGGAAGGCAGTTAGTGCAAATGGGTGGTGGGGATATTGGGCTAATCAGCAACCTTGGTAAAGTATTATTCTCTGATTATGTTTTTCCTTTTGAAATAAGCAGCGTATTGTTTTTAAGTGCCATGATTGGTGCAGTAGTAATTTCAAAAAAAGAAGCATAGTAAAATATTAAAGCAACTAGCTTATGCCTATCAGCTATTATATTGTTTTGTCGTTCGCATTGTTTTGCATTGGAATCGTTGGTGTATTGACACGCCGCAATGCGATCATCATTTTTATGTGCATTGAGTTAATGCTGAACGCAGCTAATTTATTGCTGGTGGCATTTTCAAAAATGCACAACCTTGCGTTAGGACTTGATTTTCCAAAGCTGGGTAGCGAAGCACAGGTATTTGTTTTCTTTATTATGGTGGTGGCTGCTGCGGAAGTAAGTGTTGGACTGGCCATCATTGTGATGATCTATAGAAATATACATTCAGTAGATGTTAATTTCCTGAATCGTTTGAAGCATTAGAAGTAAAATCGAATGTCAGACTATGAAGTTTGACTTTTAACTTTTGGATTAATTATGGGCAACGTTTTACAAATAGTCTGGCTAATTCCTTTTTTACCATTGATTGGTTTTTTGATCAATGGAATATTTAGAAAGCAATTATCCAAATCTTTAGTTGGAATAATTGGCAGCGGTGTTATTCTTGCTTCATTTATTTTAAGTGTATTTGTTTTCTTCCAGGTAAAGGGTGGTAATACACATGTAGCCCATTACTTTAATTTTATCAACACCGAAGCATTAAAAATTGGTTTTGATTTCCAGATCGACCAATTGTCTTCTTTGTTTCTTCTGATTATTACCGGTGTTGGCTTTTTGATTCATGTATATTCTACTTCTTATATGCATGAAGAAGACAGCAAAGACTTTGCAAAATATTTTGCCTACCTGAACCTGTTTGTATTTTCCATGCTGTTGCTGGTGATGGGAGCTAACTATGTAATCATGTTCATTGGTTGGGAAGGCGTGGGGCTTTGTTCTTATCTGTTGATTGGATATTGGTTTACCAATAATGATTATACCAATGCTGCAAAGAAAGCCTTCATCATGAACCGCATCGGTGATCTTGGATTTTTGTTGGCAGTGTTTTGGATCTTCAATAAGCTTGGTACAGCAAATTATCACGACGTTTTTGAAAATGTATCTAAACTAACGCCAACGGATATCACAGGAATTACCTTATTGCTTTTTGTAGGTGCAACCGGTAAAAGTGCACAGATTCCATTGTACACCTGGTTGCCAGATGCAATGGCGGGTCCTACACCTGTAAGTGCCCTGATACATGCGGCTACGATGGTTACTGCTGGTATTTACATGATTGCAAGAAGCAATATTTTGTATACCATGAGTGAGTTAACTCAATCTGTAGTGGCAATAGTTGGTCTTGCAACTGCAGTATTGGCTGCAACAATCGCACTCAAACAAAATGATATTAAAAAAGTACTGGCCTACTCAACCGTTAGCCAGTTGGGTTATATGTTCCTTGGCCTTGGTGTAGGTGCTTATACAGGTGCTGTATTTCATGTAATGACACATGCGTTTTTCAAAGCTTTGTTGTTCCTTGGTGCCGGTAGTGTAATACATGCCATGAGCGGTGAACAGGATATGCGTAACATGGGTGGATTGAAAAAGTATATGAGCATAACGCATATTACTTTCTTATTAGGTTGTATTGCCATTGCTGGTATTCCTCCATTCTCAGGTTTCTTTAGTAAGGATGAAATATTAGCCGGTGCTTTTGAAAAAAGCCCTGTGTATTGGATAATCGGTGTGATTACCGCAATGATGACTGCATTTTATATGTTCCGATTATATGCCATGACTTTCCTTGGAAAGTTTCGTGGCACTCATGAGCAGGAACATCATTTACATGAAAGCCCTTCTGCTATTACCATTCCATTGATTGTGCTTGCTATATTAGCTGTTGTTGGTGGCTTTGTTGGTATACCTGAAGCGTTTGTTCCTGATGCTCATAAATTAGGTGCATTCCTTGAGCCAATCTTTAAGAATACAAACGAGTATGTAAAGGCGCATCATGAGGCACATGCATTGAGTCATTCAACTGAATATATTTTGATGGCTGTTTCTGTAATCGGGGCTCTAGCTGCATTATCATTTGCATGGAGCAAGTTTAGCAAGTATGAAAAATCAAATGCTGAAGAAACAGGCCTTGGAAAAATACTTGCCAACAAATGGTATGTAGATGAATTGTATGATTCCATTATTGTGAAGCCAATTAATTCTCTTGGGGCATTTCTAAATAATGTGGTTGAAAGAAAAGGGATTGATGGAATTGTGAATGGAGTAGGGCGTGCAGTTAATTACGGAAGCCGCCAGCTTCGTTTGTTGCAGAGCGGCCAGGTAGGTAATTATGTATTGCTGATGGTGGTGGCTGCATTGGTATTATTTATTATTCAATTGTTCGTGTAAAATATATTTTGATGTTCGGTAATTATATCACCATACCTCACCTGCTTATTTTTATTCCGCTGCTAACGGGATTGCTTACGTTTTTTATTAAAAGCGAAAGCAGTGCTAAAGCATGGAGTTTATTTTCAGCTATTCTCACTTTATGTGTTTCTATATTGAGCCTTGTTTTTAGTAAGAATGCAGAATTAAGCGGCATGACCTATAACTATGAATGGTTGAAATTTATAGGCGCCAGTTTTTCTGTGGGATTAGATGGAGTAGGTCGTTTACTTACCTTGTTAACTGCTTTTGCGTTCCCAATTATTTTTGTTGCCACCTATAAACGCAGCTATAAAAGTGCCCCGGTATTTTATGGCCTGATGCTTTTGTCTCAATGCGGCCTTATGGGTGTGTTTACTGCAATGGATGCATTGCTGTTTTACTTCTTCTGGGAGCTTGCACTAATTCCTGTTTACTTTCTTTGCAGCCGCTGGGGTGGTGAAAGAAGAATACAGGCCACGTTTAAATTTTTCGTCTACACGTTCGCAGGGTCTTTATTGATGCTGGTTGGTATTATCTATACTTACCTGCATACAAAAGGTACACCTGTGGCTGAACATAGTTTTGGCATCAGTGCGTTCCATAATGTGTCTTTAGATTCAGCCCAACAAAACTGGTTGTTTTGGTTGTTCTTTATTGCGTTTGCGATAAAGATGCCCATATTCCCTTTTCATACCTGGCAGCCAGATACATACGAGCAATCACCTACTGCGGTTACAATGGTGCTCAGTGGGGTGATGGTAAAGATGGGTTTGTTTGGTGTCATTCGCTGGTTGTTACCGGTATTTCCCCTCGCCGCTGTAAAATTTGATAATGTAGTGATTGGTCTTTCCGTTGTAGGCATTTTATACGCAAGTCTTATTGCGATGAGGCAGGATGATTTAAAAAGGCTGGTGGCGTATTCATCAATAGCGCATATCGGTTTGATGGCGGCGGCATTATTCTCT
>CAZDHQ010000067.1:0-872 GCA_964505135.1 uncultured Ferruginibacter sp. | reverse complement strand
TGTAAAACAGGTAGCAATTGAAGGTGTGATGATACAAATGTTCAACCATGGTATCAATATTATAGGATTGTGGATTGTGATCGAACTGCTCGAAAGCCAATTGGGAGTAAGGAAAATCTCTCAACTGGGTGGGGTTGCTCATAAGGCGCCTGTGCTCACCATCATGTTGGTTGTTACAGCTCTGGCCAATATTGCACTGCCATTAACCAATGCATTTGTTGGTGAGTTTATGATGTTCAATGGCTTGTTTAAATTTAATATTTGGTATACTGCAGTAGCGGGTATTAGTATTATACTGGCCGCAGTATACACATTGAATATGATTCAGAAAGTTTTTTATGGCGAGACAAATACATTAACTGCCACGGTGAAAGAAATTTCTACTAACGAAAAAGTGATACTGAGTGTGATAGTAGTGGCTGTTTTTTTAGTAGGTATTTTTCCTCAACCGTTTTTTGAACTAACAAAAGATACCGTTTCTTACATAGCAACAAGGTTTAAATCATAATTAAAGAACGCTGCTATCATGCAGTGTAAGGGATATGAATTCAATTATATTAACAGCAGTCTGGGGAATAATCATGATGTTTGGCGGCGTTTTCTTTAAAAAGAAAAGTACTCCGCTTTACTGGGCTGTTGCCGGTATAGTACTTATTTTATTGGCAGATTTTTCTGAACTGTATAACCAACAGGGCTTCTTTGATATCAACCTGAAGGATATGCTGCATTTCAACAGCTTTAATCTTACGTTTATAGCTGTGATGCTTTTTTGTACCCTATTATATTTTTTACTAAGTGGGAGAGACATTGAAAAAGTAGGCGCCAATGTTTCTGAATATTTTGCACTGATCTTCTTTGTGCTCTGCGGTGTT
>CAZDHQ010000066.1:0-10978 GCA_964505135.1 uncultured Ferruginibacter sp. | reverse complement strand
TGCAGTGTATCGTCACAAGGTTTGGAGAGAGATCGATGCAAGGGAAAAGCTTAATTTACCATTTAGATATTCGGCTGACGAAAATAACGGAAACCAACGTTTCATTTCTATTCTTTTAAAAGCGGTTCAGGACGGAGAAGTAACAGTTTTTGACCCGATTGATGATCGGTTTACCACTCCTCTCACAGTTTCCCAGGTTTCTAAAATGATTGGTGGAGGTAGAGATTCTGTTCCTCATTATGATCAGAATGGCCAAGTTGACCGTTATGACTTAAAGGTTAGAGAAATCAATCTTGATTCTTTTTACAAATTCAAAATCAAAGAGGAAGTAATATTTGATAAAGAAGCTTCAAGATTATTCTGGAGAATATTAGGGATAGCACCAGTAAGAAATGTGTATAGCTCTGCAGGAGATTTTATCGGTACACAAGATGTTTTCTGGGTATATTATCCAGACATGAGGCCAATATTTTCGAAATACGAAGTTTACAACGGTAAAAACTTTGGTGCAAGAATGACTTGGGAAGAACTCTTTGAAAACCGGATGTTTAGCGGAAGAATTATCAAGAGTACATTGGACAATCCATTTGATTTACCAATCTCAGCTACCCCAGGCCTAAAAGACAACGGTGTATTCCAGTTACTTGAAGGTGAAAGGATTAAAGAAAAAATATTTAACTACGAGTTAGATTTGTGGAGTTATTAATAATAGTTTAATGTAATGATTTTAAGATAGAACTCCCGGCCCTGGCCGGGAGTTTTGCTTTGGTACTATTTGATTACCAGTTATTGGCACAATATTGCCGTTTAATAAATATGCTATTAGAAAATGTTAAATACCCAATTCCGGGTATTGCAGGAAATAATTTACTGCCTATCTTTACCCCGGTTTTTCATAGGATATTGGATTTTAAACGGGGCTGGATATTTATCCTGGCCCTTTTTTATGCCTCCCCACCACTAGTAATATCACTGCTTTTTGCAAAATATTCAACTAACAGTTTAGCTCTTGCACCGCCAATTGTTTCAGCAAGTGTCTCTGCAGTTTGCTCTTTTATTTTCTTTACCGATTTAAATCTTTTTAATAGATGATCAATCGTGGTCTTACCAATCCCAGGTATACTCTCCAGCTCATTTTTTAATGTGCCCTTACTGCGTTGATTACGGTGAAAGGTTATACCAAACCGATGTACTTCATCCCTTATTCTTCTAATCAGCTTTAGACTTTCGCTGTCCCATGGTAATTTTAAGGACTCAGCATCTCCGGGGAAAAATATTTCTTCTTCATTTTTTGCAAGACCTACCACCGTCATCTTACCCTCTAAATGCAGGGCCCGAATGCTTTCCATGGCTGCACTTAGCTGCCCTTTACCGCCATCAATAATTACCAGTTGAGGTAAGGGCTGACCTTCTTCTGTCAATCTTTTATAGCGCCTGTGTACCACTTCTGTCATCGTCGCAAAGTCGTTGGGGCCGGTTACGGTTTTTACATTAAATCGCCGGTAATCATTTTTACTTGACTTTCCATTTTTAAAACAAACCATGGCAGAAACAGGATAGCTTCCCTGGAAATTAGAGTTATCAAAACATTCGATATGTGTAGGCAACTCTGATAAATGCAAGTATTCCTTCATTTGGGTTAATACCATTGCTACTTCATCTGATTGCTTGTCTTCCAGGTGCAATAATTTTTTTCGCCTCAGTTCTTCCTTGAAATAGTTTACGTTCTTTTCAGATAATTCCAGCAGTTTCTTTTTGTCACCAGCTTTGGGCACAGTGATCAATATGCTTTCATCAATCTTATCAATTTCAAATGGCACTACTATTTCCGTTGCTTCACTTTTAAAAGTTTCTCTTAAATGAGCTATGGCCAGTTCTAATACATCCGCGGCTGGTTCATCTAATTTTTTATTTAGTGTAATGGTCTGCGTTAGTATCACGGCACCGTTGTTAACTGCTAAATAATTTACATAAGCAATATCATCCTCTTCTAAAATGCTGAATACATCCAATGTGCCAAGCCGTTCATTTACTACCGTAGATTTTGATTTGTATTCCTGCAGGTATTCTAATTTCTTTTTTGTTTGTTCCGCTTTTTCAAAAGCAAGCTCCTGCACCTGTTGATTTAGGAGGGCTTTAAAATGCTGGATAACAGGGCTAAGGTTGCCTTTTAAAATACTGCGTACTCTTTCCAATCCCTCCTCGTAATCTTCTTCTGTTTGCAAGGCTTCACATGGGCCTTTACAATTACCCAAATGATATTCCAGGCAAACTTTGAATTTGCCTTTTTCAATATTGTTTGGTGTGAGGTTGAGTTTACAGGTACGCAACGGTACATTCAGTCGGATAAAATCCAGTAGCTCTCTCACTTTGGTGAGTGATGTAAACGGGCCCAGGTATTGAGAACCATCATTTATTTTTCGCCTGGTAAAAAATACCCTTGGAAAGGCTTCTTTTTTTATGATGATATAAGGATAAGATTTATCATCTTTTAAATTGATATTAAAGACCGGCTGAAAATTTTTGATGAGAGAGTTCTCCAGTAAGAATGCATCCTGCTCATTGTTTACGATGGTAAACTCAATCCGATGGATGCGGTGAACAAGTTCATGCGTTTTGTAACTGGTAAATGTTTTGGAGAAATAAGAGCTTACTCTTTTTCTTAAGTTCTTTGCCTTTCCTACATACAACAGTTCATCTGCTGCATTAAAATATTTATAGATGCCCGGGTTATTCGGAATGGTAGCTGCTATTTTTGAAAATTCTTCCTGCGTCATTCAAATTGTTATGCAATCAAAACAAGCCAGTAACCAATTGGTTGAATCGCTTATTCATTAAAGTCCCAAACAAATTTTGTATCACTCACTATTTCACTATTGCCATCCGGCTTATTTACAATTTCTACCAACTTGGCCCATTTACCTGTTTGCCAGGTTAACTGCTGCGTATAGTTGTTGCCGTTCTTTTTTTCCAATCTTACAATATACACTTTCCGGATAGTGCCCGTTTGCGGTTGAACGTACACATCCCAATGCCTTAATGAAATACTATCGGGCAATGCACCAATGGGATCATGGGTAAACGTAATGGCATCCACAGTTTGGTCATTGAACTTAGACTGTTTAAAAAATGGCAATAGGTTGGTTTCATTAATTTCTTCCGCTACAAATGCCGCCAGTTGAGGTTTTACTTCTTCTTTCTTAAGCCAGGAAGAATCTGACTTATTATTAGCGGTTGAAATTTTTAATATGGTTACCGGCAATGAATCCAGTTCAAGAAATTGACCTTTAATAA
Organism: uncultured Ferruginibacter sp.; assembly: GCA_964505135.1. GTDB lineage: Bacteria > Bacteroidota > Bacteroidia > Chitinophagales > Chitinophagaceae > Ferruginibacter. The sequence continues at coordinate 7,684 of CAZDHQ010000066.1, read as the reverse complement.
AAGAAGTAACGGGGAAAAATTTAATGGAAGAAGAATCAAGGGGTTCTTCCTGTTGCTGGGTACTGTCTGCGCCAGTTGCCGTAGCCTGATTGTTTTTTGATTGGCAGGAGATAAGAATGCCTGCAATTACGATGCAAATAACTAAATGCTTCATCGGGCAAAAATACCATAAAGGCTGTTTTTTACAAACAGCCTTTTATTGTTCCAGTTTATGCAGCTTCTTTCGAAAGCATACCCTGCAATTTTTTTAGTGCGTTTGCCAGGCTTTTCGCTTTTGTATTTGTTGAGATAGTACATCCATTAATCAGCATATTCAGGTAGCCGATACCGTTATTCAGCTTAGCCTTTGCTGCATTGCTTGTCCATTCATTCTTTATTGACGCAAGAATATCTGCCTCTTTTACTACTGAAGTTCCACCCATACATAGTTTAGCAAGCAATACATTGGAATGATTAAGCATATCCCAAAAATCATAGTCTTTTTCAGGATCCAAATCATTGTTTAGTAGCTTATCTAACCAGCCGATTACAGTTTTTGCAGCAGGCAGTTTATATTTATTGGAAGATGATTTACCCCAGCCAATATTATTATTAGCTTTAGCAGTAGCAATCAATAAACTTTCCAGTTGTACCCAGGTGCACAATGCATCAATAGCGCCAGCGTTATTTTTCTTTGCTATTTCAAAAGCAGCTTTATATTCTGCTGCTGCCTTTTTCAGTGCATCTGTTTTTTCGGTTGGCTTATTTGATTTGGAGAATAAAATCCGATAAGCTGAACCTAATAATATGTGGCGCTGAGCAGTATCACCAATCTGCATCAGGTAAGCAAAATTGCTTATGATCTCTTTTACATCCTCCTCGGTTTTTTCCGGTAACTGCATGGTAGATTTTATATTCAGTTCATACAAATTATCCAGCATGCTAACAGTGTAATCTGCCTGCTCTGTGTTCAGCATAGATTTGATCTTGTCAATTGCATTGGTGGCCATATTCATCTTAATCAATATCCTTGCTTCCAGTTCAGTTAAAGCGCCGGTTCTTACTGCACTCTTGTCAATGGCTGTGCTGATGGCTTTTAGTTCTTCCATCATGGCATCTTGTGTGTGTCTGCCAGCGATGGCTTTGTTGTACAAGTTATTCAAGTCTATTTCTGCCTCCATCTGTATCACATAGTTATACTGCCTGTTTTTTGCCACAGCCTGGATGGTGAACTTATAAAACTGGTCGCCATAACATTGGTAAGCACCCCAGGTATTGGTGTTGGGGAACTTATTAAAACACTGGCTCCTGGCTGCTTGTACGGCTTCTCCAAAAGCTGCACCCGCAAACATTTCTTTATAAAATACTTCTGAAAATAGCAAAGCAGCATCGTCATTTACTGCCCAGCCTGCAGCAATCACCGCCTTTACGCCCATCTCTATTAACTGCACACCAAGATTGGCTGCCAGTTTATACCGCTGCTGCGAAAGCGTTTCTTCTACACCATTTACTTTACCAAGAAAACAGCAATTGATGAAAACAAACTCAGGCACCAGGCTCATTTGATTGATTTCCCTGGGTGTAAGAAAAATGCCATTGCCAATTACCATACCACCACCCTCAGGTAACAAATCGTTTTTCTCTTCCTTCTTTGTTTCAAAAAATCCGTGGCCTGCCAAGTGTATAATCTTGTATTCATTTTCAAACAATGCCTGCAGGTTTTCTTCAAATGTTTTCTTGATCTTGCAGTTTACTTTGTACTCATTATTGCTGATGATTTCTGCTGCTTTTTTTGCTTCTTCGGCAGCACCCGGGAGTTGATGAACAAATCCTTCAAGGTCAGGATCGCCAATTACCAATGCATTGTTTGCATAGGAACGTTTTATTTGGGTACGATAATCAGCAGTAGCCAATTGCCTGATCATACCAGCGTTTACACAAAGTGGTTTTGTTTGGGTAGCAGTATCCTGCAGTAGCTCCCATGGAAAAGCTGCAGAATATTTATCCAGCTTCCATAAAATATTATACTGGTTGCGTACGGCATCTTTGAAATCATTTGGCACCAGCAATTCAAAGACTGTTTTCGCTAACTGCGGCGACCATTGATCATCACCTGAAATTTTATCAATAAAATGCTGAATGATTGTTGGATTGCTGTTGAGATTACGCACTTCTTCTCTTGCGGAACCTGTAGATGCACTAAACTTGAGATAATATTCCGGCTCAGTTTCTACACTTACTGATACACGCTGCCACCAATCTTGCTGGTAATCCAATGGAACTCTTTTTCTGCTGCCCTGCAGTTTTTTTATTTTATTGGAAGGCAATACAATATTTAACTGCTGATCTGCTTCTAATTTTTTTAAGGTGTAAAATGCCTGCAAAGAGCGGTCTTCATATAACTCAACAAACTCAACATACTCTACCTGTCTAATAGCAGCATTGGAAAGGCTTTGTATGCTTTCATTTGCTTTTTTAATGCCGAGAATAATTGCTTTAATAGAACTTTCAATGCTAAGTCCTCCGTATCCGCAACCAACAATTAGCGGAGAGATGCCAATGGCGGCTGGAAACAATTTGTTGAATTCAGTTTTGTTGCTTGCTTCTAATTCTTTTACCTCAAGCAAATACCTGCTAACGCCCTGGGTTACACTCAGCTCAAGCTGGTAGCCATTTAGTTCGCCTAACTCGCCCAAACCCACTACCAGGCCACCTTTAGGAGAAGCACTGGATGAAAGAAATATCTCACTGGTGCCCACACTGCCGGGGTACAAACCCAACGTGTGTTTCGCATGGATCAAACCATTGAAGCAGGTGTCCAGCATTTTTTCTGCACTCATAATACCATCTTTATAAAAATGTCCTACCAGTATGGGGTATTGGGCACTTCCCAAATCACCATTGCTCATCGTAATTTTTAATGGTGCAGCAGTACTTACCGCTTTCTCTTTTTCTTTAATGCCCAGCACTACTTTTTCAATATTGCCTGCATCTACCGGCACTAATTCATATTTAGGATTGTCTTTTAATTTGGAAGTGCCTCTTGATACCGGTGCAGTTTTATTCAAAAGATTGGTACTGCCTGTTTGCAATAATTCTGTGATGGCACCAAATATGTCAGGATCATTTGCTAATTCGCCATGCTCTGTATTGCAGTAGTACACAGCATTTCGCTGTGCAAGCTGATCTGGTATTCCGCTTGCCCAGGTTACACTGCCATCACCTTCTTCGGTACTTTTAAATACAAGCCCGTTGTCTCTTCCGGTGTTTTCAATTTCATAGGTTGCAGTAGTAGCATCTGATTTGCCTGCTATATAAACAATATTGCGGTAGTCAAGATCATCTCTATTATTTAAGACCTTATCTCTAAATCTAACATAACCGTCTAATATTTTTTGTGATGGTAAGCTGCCAATGTTTTGTGAATTGCTAAATATTTCCTGCCAGGTACTTGATTTGGAAAAATCATGCGGTGTATTGCTTAGCGGCAATAAATTATACATGCCCGGATATTGTGAGAAGATCTGCAGCAGATCTTTTTTATTGTGCTTTAGGTCAATGATGCTAAGCTTGCTGATATTACCACCTCTGCCGCACAATGCTTCAGGAATTAAATAAGAACCGCCGAGTGGCGCACCTAAAAAGACTGTCCTGAAACCAGTAGTTGCATTTAATGCATTCCATTGTGTGCCTTCAATCATAAACTGCCTAAACAATACACCACCCATACTGTGTGCTATTACATGAATGGGTTGTTGTTTAGTAAGCAAGAGTTTAATGGTATCATCAAAAATTTTTACTGCTTCTTCCAGTGGTTTTCTCCAGTCGTAACCAAAAGCCACTATTTCGTATTGTTTAGAAAGATAAATGGCCAATTTGCGATAGCCGCTGCCCATTAGTGAAGGTGCTGTAACATCTGCTGCATCTATACCCAGCTTTGCTAAATCTCCTTTTACAAAACTCCAGAAGTCAATCCACACCTTATCATCTTCCACATATAAATTAGAGCCCATGATGCCGGGCATGATGATGGCAATAGGTTTGGTGCCTGTTATTTTTTCTGCAGGCAACTTTAATTCTGGAGTAATAAATGGTAATGCAGCATTGCGGTTGGCGTCGGCCAGGTCAGCTTCCTGCAAGGTTTTAAACCCTGGTATGATATCGGTATCAGCCTTAAGCGCTCTTGTAATGGCTTCCTGTGAATTTTGACTTCGGAAATAATGAATATGGTCAGTGCCCTTAGCATCATCCAAATAAAACCAAATATCTTTTTTACGTGGTGTACCAAAATACATTGACCACGTATCCACCACCATATCATTCTTTCTGCGGAAATATAGTTTAGTAAGAATTACGAGTAATGCCTTTAATTCAAACTGAACGGTGCAGTTGCCAGACAAAACGGTGAGTGGTGCTTCGATGATATTGGCAGGGTTATTCAGCATTTTTATAAAAGGTGATTCAGGCACCATGGCTGCAATGCCGGGCAGCACATCCACCTTTGCTTTGGTAGCAGCCACTTCAGCCACCAGCGCTTTTACACCTGCATAAACAGGATTAGCAATAACACCCGTTGATATGCCAATAAAATTCAGCAGTGTATTCAGGTAATGATCTATCCTGTCACACAATAAGGAGGTACCCATGGATGGGCTTGCCACACGAATGAACTTTTGTACAGCAATGTTTTTCTCTTTGGCCAGCAAATTGATTTTTTGCATGCATTGTTTTTCATTGCTGCCATCTGCAAATAAAGCCAGTTCTGCATCGGTGAAGCCGATATTGGTATTGACAGAACTGGCTCTTGCTACAATATCACCTACCAAACCACCACGGCTATGAGTGATTAAATGAAGGGTGATACCAGCAGGAAGCTGTTGCAACAGGTCAATCACATTTTCCAGCGGAGACTGTGTGAAAGTTTTATGATCCCATGTGAGGATATTTTCACCATATGTGCCGGTGATAAAGTTCCAAAGCCCAAACTGTTTGTATGCTACCAAATCGCCAAAAGCACCTTCAGTATTGGAATTCGTGCCATGTATAAATAAAAGGTAAGGCTTGCCTGTATCTCTAAGCTGACCAGCTATTTTTTTTCTAAAGCCACTGTCAAGCAGGTAAAGACCTGGTTGTGGCTGTATTTTATCTTCCAATTTTTTTGCCAGCTCATGAATGCTGTTATCAATCACCTGCACCGGCTTTCTCTTAAAAAAATTAAAGACGCTGATGGCAAGGTCCTGCACTACATTACGATCAGTGGTAGACTGTAAAACAGTAGGAACTTCAAAACTATCTTCGTCAAAACCACGCTGTACATCAATATTAAAAATTTCATGAAACTCGGTGGCGTTTCCAATCCAGGTGCTGCCATCTTCAAAATGGATTTCTACAATATCATCTTCATTCTGCACTTCTATTTCCTGCCGGGTGGCCGGGCTTCGGGTATTGCTTACCGTTATAGATTGTACCAGTTGAAAATTATCAAAATCGGTAGCAGTAGCAGACACATCATTGTTGCTTCCGTTAACAACGAGTTTACGCAGCATAAATAAATACTTTTTAGTGGTTGTGTGCCTTGCGGAGTTAAGGAAGCAATATTGGGGTAATCAGAAGTGATGTCAAAGTACACTTTATTTTGCAAATAGGAGGGTCAAATTTTTTTATTGATTTGAGTTTCAACGGAAGGATGATCGAAAGCAGGTTTATTATAGTCGTATGAGAGTCGCCGACCTTAACTGAAACTAATTAAAGTTATTTATTGTTCAAAGGTTGGCTGTCCTTACAAACATATGCTATCAGGATTACGCAAAAAAGAAACCATCAAGTTTTGTTCATACGCTGTTTACACTTCGTACATACTAACCCGATGGTCTCGTGGTTACCTTTTGTAAATCATTTTATTGATTTCGTAACCTCACTGAAAACTTCTTTTTTGTTTCCAAATTTTCTGTTTTCAATTGTTCCATAAAGCTACTCTGCCAAAAGACTGATTGCAAGTTTTTTGTGTTGTTGTTTTGCACCCGTTAAGCACAATCTTATGCACAGTTCATGCTTCAAAACCTTCTACCACCAGCATTTTGGTAAAGGCAGACCGCTGCCTGATTAATTTAGCTGCTGTGTACTCGGGAGAAGACCACCATTCTTTTGCTCTTGCAACAGAAGGAAATTGAAGCACTACTATTCTTTCAGGATTCCAATCGCCTTCCAGTGATTCAGTAAGTGCGCCTCTCACAATAAATTTTCCATCATAAGCAGCAATAGCAGCAGGTGTCAGCTTTTTATAGTCTTCATATTGCTGCGGATCATGAATGGTTATTTCTACAATGACGTAAGCTGGCATAGTCTATTTAACTAATCTTATATTGAAAGGATATCGATACATTTTGTTTTCACTCGCCTTGATGGTGGCCACAATTACAAGAATAAGATCAGCAAGCCATATTAACCAAAGCAGTAATAATCCTACAAGCACTATAATTAGAATGCCGCTCACAATACTGAGAATAATCATTGTAATTTGAAAATTCAATGATTCTTTCGCATGCTCTCTCACGTATGGCGATTCATCTTTTTTAACCAGGTAAATAACAAGTGGAGCTATAAAGCCAGCCACCAGTGTTAAAATATGAGATAAAATCGCCATCGTTTTTTCATCTGAAGTTGGTGTTGATGCAGGAAGTGTTTCATCTCCCAGTAAGTTTTGTGTATCCATGATTGAAGATTTTTAGGTGATAGAATGAAGATAATTTTTTTTGGATAATCTTTCTACCCTTTTTACAGGATACGCCACACCTGCTCCTGATTATTTTTAAAAATGGTTGTAAGGAAAAGCTGTTCCATCGTCTTACTACAAAAACATTTTATGAAACATCTATTGATTACTGCCGGCTTATTGCTGGCCCTGGTGCTTGGTGCTGTTGCACAAAAGGCTTCTGTATTTAATAAGAATGGGGTAGCCATTGGCGGCTATGATGTGGTGGCTTTCTTTACAGATAATAAGCCTGTATTGGGAAGCGCTTCTTTTGCCTATCAATGGCAGGATGTAAACTGGTACTTTGCTAATCAGGGGCACCTCGACTCTTTTAAATTATCGCCGGAAAAATATGCTCCGCAATACGGAGGTTATTGTGCCTATGGAACAGCCGAAGGGCACAAAGCACCCACTGAAATTGATACCTGGAAAATAGTTGATGGCCGATTATTTTTCAATTACAACAAAGGCGTTCAAAAGCTTTGGTTAAAAGATCAGGAAGGCTTTATTAAAAAAGCTGATGAACAATGGCCGCTTATTAAAGACAAGGAATAAGATTTATACTGCTTACATTTTAAAGCTTTGTATTTTCACGCCGCACTTTAAAACTGTAGCAATGAAAAAAATCATCCTGTCTTTATCAGCGTTATTATTGTTGGGGCATTCGTATAGCCAGTCCATCAAAAAAATCATTAATCCAAAAGAAGTAAAGCGAATAGAAAAAATATTATCGGCAGATGATATGGAGGGCAGAAGAAGTTTTACACCCGGTGTAGCGAAAGCCTCAGCATTTATTGAAGAAGAATTTAAAAAGATTGGCCTGGAAACCTTTAATGGAGTGTCCGGTTATCGGCAGGATTTTTTTGTGTTTGAATCAACTGTAAAATCAGTTGCTGTAACGATAGATGGCAAGGCAATAGCAGATACTTCCGTAGCAGTATTCTCTTACACACC
>CAZDHQ010000065.1:1191-11063 GCA_964505135.1 uncultured Ferruginibacter sp. | reverse complement strand
CCGACACATGCCATTGCGGCTTTCTTTATTCACAGTAAAAAAAGCTGGTTAAAAAAATACCTTCTCTTAACTGTTGCAGGGTTACTAATTGTAACAGCGATATGGATTTTTCTTCCACAGCAATTAAATTTATCCCTGCTTCCGGTATGTTTATTGATCATTTACAGGAGCCTCAGGATTTATCAAAGAGCTAATTGATCTTAATAAAAAATTGTTATGCTGGAAAAATCAATTCAATTTCAAAATACCAATATTGTTTATCGTGTTATTGGCAATGGTAAACCAGTAATGCTATTACACGGATTTGGCGAAAACAGTACTGTGTGGGAACCGCAAATCGAGGCATTAAAAAATCATTATCAACTTATCATACCCGATATACCCGGCAGCGGTAAATCTGCATTAGTAGCCAGTGCCAATATTGATACCTATGCCGGGGTAATAAAAGCAATCTGTGATGAAGAAAAAATATCGCAGCTGCACAGCCTCATTGGTCATTCTATGGGCGGCTATATAACTTTAGGGGTTGCAGAAAAATACGCTTCTTTATTGAACAGTTTTGGCCTTTTTCATTCATCAGCATTTGCAGACACAGAAGAAAAAAAGCAAACAAGAAAAAAGGCGATTGAATTTATTAAAGAAAAAGGTGCTTACTCATTTTTAAAAACAAGTACGCCTGGCTTATTTACACAGGCATTTAAAGATGATCATTCTGGAAAAGTGGATGAATTAATTGACGCCGGTAAATCATTCAGCAATGACGCTTTGATTCAATATTACGAAGCCATGATTGCAAGGCCCGACCGTACAATTATTTTAAGAACTTTCCTAAAACCTATACTCTTTATCATTGGCGAACATGACCAGGCTATTCCATTTGACAGCAGCCTGCAGCAATGCCACCTGCCTGCTCAATCGCATGTTCATATTCTTCGCCAAAGTGCACACATGGGCATGTGGGAAGAAGTTGAAAAAGCAAATACCATATTAATTGATTTTTTATCGCTTGTTTAACCTTCTTCTTACGGGTTAATAGCTATAGCGTACATTTCAAATCTTTGCAAGGGTTGCCAACCTTTTATCAAACTATTCCTATTCATTAGAGTATTTCGAAAGGTTGGCAACCCTTACTGCTATCAGGTGATTTTTTATCGCTTGTTTAACTTTTTTTGCCGGTGAAAAGCAACGTTTCGCCCATTAAACGGTTTCAAATAGTTGTTAACTTTACCGTGATGAAAAAATCCATACTTACCTCTCTATTATCTATCGCATTGCTATGTGGTTATGCCGAACATATAAAGGGGGGATTCTTCACATACCAATACCTCGGTCCTGGATCAGGCACCAACCTTAAATATAAAATTACGCTCACTGTTTACATGGTGTGTAACCCCAGCCCAGGTCAGTTAAGTGATACCATTAATTTTAGTATTTATAATGGTGTTTCCAGCACTTTATACAGGGATGCAGAAGTAAGAATTACCAAGAAGTATAATTTAGATAAGAATTATGACGAAATCTGTATCACTGGTGATCAGCGTGGCTGTTATTATACCATTGTCATTTATGAATTGGCAAGTATAGAGCTGCCTGCGCAGGCAGAAGGATACACAGTAAGCTACCAGCGCTGTTGCCGTATTGCCAATATGGATAATATTTACAACTCGGGCCAGGTGGGCAACACTTACTCAATAAAAATTCCGGGCACCAATTCTGCAGTGCCGAATGCTAATAAAAACAGCAGTCCCAATTTTTCTGTGAATGATACAGCAGTAATCTGCGAAAACAGCTATTTTTCCACTTCATTGGCTGCCACTGATCCCGACGGCGACTCATTGTCTTATAGTTTGTGCGGCGCTTATGGCGGTGGAACCACCGATAATCCTGCACCAATAACAGCAGATCCTCCAGGCACTTACCCTTTGGCACCTTATTCAAGTCCTTATTCGGGCGCCTCACCATTGGGAAGCAAAGTTTCGATTGATCCTCAAACAGGCATACTCAGTGGGATTGCACCACCTATCAAATCTACTGGAGAATACGTAGTGACTGTTTGCGTATCTGAGTTCAGAGGCGGATTACTGATAGGTATAACAAGAAAAGAATTACATATAAGGGTAAAAAGCTGTACCCCACTTAAGGCAGTATTAAATCCTAAATCTGTTACCTGCGATGGATTTAACGTAACCTTCTTCAATGACGTAACCAACCAATCTGGCACTCAGTATCGATGGAGTTTTGGAGATCCGGGCTCAGGAGCCGATAATTCTTCTACATTAGACAGACCTACACATACTTTTAGCGATACAGGCGTTTACTCCATCAAATTGCATGTATCACTTGCGGGGCTTTGCGCTGACTCAACTACAGCCACAATAAAAGTGTACCCCGGCTTTTTTCCAGACTTTGCCGCACTACCGCCATTCTGTAAAGGCGTACCGGTTACCTTCCAGGATCAAACGGTAGCAAAATATGGTAATGTAAATAGCTGGCGCTGGGACTTTGGCGATGGGGCATCCACTTCAGACACAAGCAGGCTGAAAACACCAACATATACTTATAACACAGCCGGAAATTATACCATTACACTTCTTTCAGCAAGTTCATTTGGCTGTTCTGATACCATATCAAAACAGATCACTGTTAAAGAAACGCCCACGCTTACAAAGCCAACGCAGTTTCCAAATGATACACTGATTTGTATAATAGATACGCTGCAGTTAAAAACCAATGCGCCAGGTAGTTTCTCATGGTCGCCGAATTATATGATCAGCAATGTAAATGCTACGTCACCATTGGTAAGCCCTGATGTACCTACTAGATATTATGCAATATATACTGATACATCAGGCTGCTTTACCCGTGATTCTGTTTTTGTAAATGTAAAATCCTTTGTTACGGTAAGCGCAGGCAGCGATACTACCATCTGCCGCAATGATGCTATCACCATAAACACTGTGAGTGATGGGCTTTACTACAGCTGGACGCCATCTACCTATTTGAATAGCGATACTGCCATGCGGCCAATTGCTACACCCCTTGATCCGCAGGTAACCTACACCGTTACTGCAGGCATTGGTAAATGTAAAAATACTTCCAGCATCACCATCAGAACAGTACCTTATCCCGATGCTGATGCAGGTCCAGATGTTGGCATCTGTGCAGGTGAAAGCACCAGCCTCTCTGCAAGCGGGGGCATTCGTTACTCATGGTCGCCCTCTATTTATTTAAATAATCCAAACATTGCAAATCCGCAGGTAATAAAACCGGTAAACACTACAACTTATACCGTTAGTGTATTCGATAATAAAGGATGTCCAAAACCTGCAACAGATGAAGTGGTAGTAACAGTGCGTTACCCAACTGCATATATACCGTTTAGTGATACCAGCCTTGTACTGGGTGAAACATTGCAATTTAATATACCGGGTGCTGATGTTTATAGATGGACTCCATCCACCTGGTTATCGAATGATACTATTGCTAATCCTATATCAACACCACAGGATAGCATCACATACCGGCTCTATACTGTTACAAAAGAGGGCTGTGTTACCAATGACACCGTAAGAATAAAAGTATTTAAACTGCCACCAAGCTTTTATGTACCAACCGCATTCTCTCCCAACAATGATGGATTAAATGATGTATTAAGACCGATTACACTTGGAATTAAAACAATGAAATATTTTAGAGTGTATAATCGTGGTGGCCGATTGTTATTTTCAACCACAGAAAGAGGAAAAGGCTGGGATGGCACATACAATGGCAATCCGCAAGACCCTGCAACTTATGTGTGGACGGCAGAAGGTGTTACTTACAAAGGAGAAAATATTGTTCGCAAAGGTTCAGCGGTATTGATAAGGTAGCAATATTTATAAACTAATTTTTACATTAAAGCCGGCATAATTGCCGGCTTTAATGTTGCGCTCATCTGACTATTGCTCCAATATTGTTTTTAATCTTGTAAGACCGGTATAAAAATCATCACCCACAGATTTTTCAGGATTCATAAAAAGCCGCATGATATTGAGTGGATAGTTCATTCTTCCAGCAAAGGCCCATTTTACTTTTGTTTGATTATCGCCAATAGCTTCCGTGCTCATAAAGCAGGTAGCATTTGACTCAAATGGTTTTATAAAATGTAAATCAGACTCCATTCTTTCTCCTTCTACCACTTTGGTAATGGTTTGCTCACCTTTACCCACCTGTCCATTCGAACTTTCCCATGCAGAAACAAAACCAGGGGTTCCATCTGTTCCTTTAAATTCTTTTTTCATGTTAGGATCCATGGTAGCCCACTTGCTGTAATTGTTTTGATTGGCCAATAGCTTAATATAATCAAACACCTGTTGTTTGGGTTTATTGATCACAATTTCCCTTTCAGCCTTCATGTCTTTCGGAATAAAGAGCGCAATTACCAATGCCAGCACTATGATGGCTACTACAATTATCAAAAGCAGTTTTAGAATTTTCATTTTATTAGGTTATTTAGTTTAACAAAATAAATATTTGGTTTAAATCATGCAAGTGCATGCTCCATATTTTTTGAATAATTCAGGAGCCAATTGGTACCATACTTATCTCTAAGTCCGCCAAACAAAGCTCCCCAAAAGGTATTCACCAGCGGTTGTGTAGCTTCTCCCCCTTCACTCAGCCGTTGATAAAGCATCTTAATTTCTTCTTCGGTTGCACAATTAATACAAAGCGAAATACTGTTGCCTCTTTTCAATCCATCTGGACCAACACAATCTGTTGCCATTAATGTGAGCGCTGGATTTACCAGTGAGGCATGCAAAATAAAATGTTTCATATCCTCCGGCATGCCAGAAGCCATTGGCGACTCACCGATTGTTTGCACTTTCAACTCACCTCCAAAACAATCCCTGTAAAAACACATTGCCTCCAGGCAGTTACCATTAAAGGTGAGATATGCATTGAGTTGTGTCATCAAGTAATAATTTAGTTGCGCATGATGGAAGTCGTCATTTGTTCACTTAGCTGTTTAACCTGATCCAGAGTCTTCTGCAGTTGATGCTGAATCCATTCAGCATACTTGCTGGAACAGTCCGCCTCAATATGCAAAACAGTTTGTTCAGTTGCTCCATTCAGCCTGTATATCTCGTACAAACCCATCCAGTCCTTTGTTTCGGAATGCCAGTAATCCGCTCGTCCTTCATTCAAAATCACTTCATGTTTAATTGAAAAGACTTCAAATGGAGAATACCTAATCACCTGGCTCAGTATTTCATAGCAACAGGGTGTTTGCTTTAATATGTAACTACTTTGACCGAAAGCCTTATTTGAAAAAGCGGCTATCCTTTCACGTAAGTAGAATTGCCGATGCAATGCATTCCATACCGTTTGTTTTGGAGCATGGATGAATATGGACAAGTGTATTGTTTGCATGATGCGTATTTCAGAACAAACATAGCAAGATGCCGCTGGTAATAATATCCACAGGTACGACATTTAAAAGGGTTGATTGCGACAATGGGATTCTTTACATTTGTTTCATGAAACATGTTTCCATCATTGTTCCTGAAACAGCCATCATGGCCGCTGTTACTGATCCACGCTATATGTTTAGTGCGGTGAATGAATTTCTGAAGGCTGAAAATAAACCGCCATTATTTAATATACAACTGGTGGGCCTTACCAAAGAAATCAAATTGAGTGATGGTGTTTTTTCTGTACATCCTGATGCATTAATCGGTGATATAGAGAAAACGGATTTGATTATAATCCCTGCATTAAGTGGTGATGTAAGTAAAGCTATTGAAGCTAACCAGGCATTTATCCCCTGGATGATTGCACAGTATGAAAAGGGTGCTGAGATTGCGTCACTTTGCATTGGTGCATTCTTACTGGCATCTACTGGATTGCTAAATGGTAAACAGTGTTCTACACATTGGCTATTCGCCAACGACTTCAGGAATATGTTTCCTGAAGTGGAATTAGTAGATGGAAGTATTGTGACCGAAGAACATCGTATTTACTCAAGTGGTGGCGCCAGCTCTTACTGGAATTTATTGTTATACCTGATTGAAAAATATACGGACAGGGATACGGCCATATTAGCTTCAAAATATTTTGCAATAGACATTGACCGAAATAGCCAGGCGGCATTTGCGATGTTCCGTGGGCAAAAAGGGCATAATGACCCCGAGATTAAACAAGCACAGGATTTTATTGAAGACCATTTCCACGATAAAATAACAGTAGATCAATTAGCAGATAAGTTTGCAGTGGGCAGAAGAAGTTTTGAACGACGCTTTAAAAAAGCAACAAACAATACTGTAGCTGAGTACATACAACGAGTAAAAGTGGAAGCTGCCAAACGCAGCTTTGAAAAGAGCCGTAAGAATATCAATGAAGTGATGTATGATGTTGGCTATACAGATACTAAGGCATTCAGGTTATTGTTTAAAAAGATCACTGGGCTTACACCAATAGAATACCGGAACAAATACAATAAGCCGATGATGGCGATTGGGTAAGCATGTTAACCTAACTGCTTCACCAATTCCAGGCGTTGCACAATAGATTTTTTATCCAGCAAAGTTCCCGGAGATAATACCGCATTGGCACCAACCCTACAACCATCTCCTAGCAATGCACCAAACTTTATTGACTGCGTTTTGATGACTTCATTTTTATATAAAACACCTATTTGTTTATCCTCTCTTTCATTGTAATGATTGGCAATAATAGAACCTGCTTCAAAATTTACATTGCTGCCCACAATACTATCACCAATGAAATTAAAATGTGCTGCAGCACTGTTACTGCAAATAATGCTTGACTTTATTTCACAGCCAGGGCCAATGCTTACGTTCTCAGATAAGAAAACGCCGCCTCTTAGATAAGCATGTGCACCAATAAAGCAGTTGGGTGAAACAATCACCGGTGCTTTTAATACCACGCCAGTTTCAATCACTGCTGTTTTATGTATTGCGATATTATTAGTGACTACAAAATCTTCATTCAATGTTGCAATCAACTTTTCAATAACCACAGCAATACTTGCCGTGATCTCCCATGGGCTTTTATTTTCAAAATCGAAACCTGCAGGAAACTGTTCTATGTATTCTTTAATAGCGATCATCGTTGGTATAATTCAAGTGGTAAATCATCTGGATCAGCAAAAAAGGTAAACTTCTTTCCAGTAAACTCATCTATCCTTATCGGTTCAGGAAAAACATTTTTACTGTTTAATGCTGCCACTGCAGCTTCAATATCATCTACCTCAAAAGCAAGGTGGCGCAGGCCTGCTGCTTCAGGTCTTGATGGCCTTGCAGGTGGATTGGGAAATGAAAATAGTTCAATTACATATTGACCATTAAGTTCCAGATCCAGCTTGTAAGAATTTCTTTCCTTCCTGTATACTTCTCTCACTATGGATAGGCCAAGCACATTTGTATAAAATTCTTTTGATCGCTGGTAATTGGTACAAATGATTGCGATGTGATGTACACAATTTAATCTAAGCATAATGATAGGTTGATTATTTAAAAGCCTGCATGGCAGGCAATGCTTTGTTATTAAAATCCCACAGTGCCTGGTTTTCCCAGCTGGAACCATCTGTAGCATTCTTTCCTTTGAATGCAATCCATTCAGCACCCCAATAGCAAAAACCGATGCCATGTTTGGTATTACTAACAATTGTTCTGAGCTTGTTTAAAAAATCTAATTGGCCTTGTGGCGTTGGTGGATAAGCAGGAAGTATTTGCTGTGCTGTTCCAATTACGTTACCTGTATTATCATTCCACTCAAAAGTAAAAGGATAAGATGTTTCAGCTATTACTACATCCTTATTAAAAGTATTGCCAATGAGATTCAAATTGGTTTGCAAACTATCTAAATTTTTTCCGTGCCAGTTGGGATAATAAGAAAGACCAATGATGTCATAATCCAGCGATGGAAATTTATTAAAGAAAGATAGCGCATCCTGGTGACCGGCATAATGTATCATGATCTTTGATGTGGTGCTGTTGTCTCTTACCGCTTTGATTCCCTGCTCCAATAATTGCGTTAGTTGATTAATATTATTAAAACTTCCATTAGGCCAAAGCATTCCGTTATTTATTTCGTTGCCAATTTGGATATAATCCGGGTTAATCTCTGTAGTAATCTTTTTCGTGTATGCGTACACGCTATCTTTTAATTGTGCAAAGGAAATATGCTCCCACTCAGCCGGTTTGTTTTGTTTGCCGGGATCTGCCCACCAGTCAGAGTAATGAACCGTTAGCCAAACTTTTAATCCTTTTGCTTTAATTTCTTTTGAAAAGGCAGCCACTTCATCAAAGCCGGAATGACCATCAGCAGGCTTTTTCCATATGCGAAGGCGAATCGTGTTTACTCCAGCATGCTTTAATGTAGTAAGCATATCTTCAGCGATGCCTTCTCCATTTTTTGTTACTACGCCAGACAGTCTTATCGCAGGAATCAAAGAAGCGTCTACACCCCGTATAGGCAACGGTGTAGCTGGTTGACTAACAGCATTCTTTTTACTGCACGAAAACAAAACAACAGAAAGTAAAATCAACAGGTTATAACGAACCGTTTTCATTACCTAAAGTTACCATAATGCCAGCAACGGTATATAATAAAAAAGCCTCCCAAAAAATTTGAGAGACTTTTTCCTTTGCCCAACTATAACTATTTATTTGAACCGTACATTATAAGTGAAACCAACACCTGCATATTGCAATGCACCACCATTAGCTTCACTTCTTAATACATGACTGTAAAAAACGTAGATGTTCCAATCATAATTGTGATACCCAATCTGTGGTCTTACAAACGGACCACCCTTTGCTCCATTTGCATTGGTGAGAAAACTATAGCCACCATCTGCACCACCAAACAATCCTTCATTACTGAAATAATATCTCACAAATCCACCCAATGGAATAGTGCCAAAACTTTTAAAACCACTCTTACCAAAAAAGTGATTATAGCATCCTGTCAATCCTATCCCCCAATGCCTGGTCATCATAAGCTGACCTTTTAAATCTATGCCTGCGGTAACACTGCTAACATCAGCCGCATTGCCAATAGGTAAACCTGCATTAATGCCTGCCTTAAACCAGGAGTTCTTTTTTGTAATTTCTGTTTCACCAACTTTTGCCTGTGCCATCATTGATTTTGAAAATAAAAAACCAAGGGCAACGAATAACACTGTTCTTTTAATCATACGTTATTGTTTTAGTCTTATCCAAATTATATACCGATGCCACGCTAGCACAGCGAATGCTATTATTTAGTGGCAGCAATGTTTAACCGGGAAATAATCTCTACAAGAATTTTAAGAGGCTGCAAAATTCGGGGATACAATCAATAAAAAAAATTTAAAAATGGAAATCACAATTGATTTCAACAGTGTCTATTTCAGGGCCAAGACTTTGATAAAATTCAATGACATCGGTATTCCATTTTGAAACCTTCCTTCTTGCTTTTTTGCATTCGTTTTGTTTTTCCAATGTCAATTACCATCAGCAGTATTTCTTTCCAACACCCTTTTTCTGCATTCCTCTCTCTCATATAAATCAGCTACATAAGCAGCCTTGTCACTCCAGGAATAAAAAGCAAAGAAGAAAGAAACAAAGCCCAACATTTCCCTATCATCTGTTTCTGAAACTAAACAGTTAAACAGATCCTGGTTGGCTTCCATTAGCGCTGTAGTAATAAAAAAATTTCTGGTGTTTGCTGAAAGCTGGCAAACGCATGTCTTATTTCAACAACGGTAGGTAAATCTTTTACAATCGCTTTACTGATATAGATATCCAAAATTCTGAATCGTAGTTTTGTAAAACTAATACTGGAGGCAAATTACAAGGTTAACTAAAACACAAGCCCCCTGCTTTCAC
>CAZDHQ010000065.1:0-1127 GCA_964505135.1 uncultured Ferruginibacter sp. | reverse complement strand
TAAACAAACAAATATTGCAGCAAGCTTTTACTTGCTGCTGTAAGATATTAATCCGGTTTTTTACCGTCTAAAAAAGTATTGATGGTGCTGATTTCGGCCTGGTTGTTATCATCACTTTTTACAGTGTAGCGGCTGTAAAAGCTTTCAATATCAGCAATGGAATTGTGTAATTCCATATTGCGGCGAAGGTAGGCCGGCACTGTCTCAAACTCATTGTTAGGATCCGCTGCATTAATATTAAAAGATAGATTACGCAGTTTGGCGATCCTGTCATTAGCCCGGCGCCGTAATTCCTCGGCTTCGTCCTGCAGAGCAGGCTCCTCAACCTTGGACATTTTCAGAGGCAGGTGAGTCTTTTCAACAGCTGGAGTTTCCTCCGCCGCTTGATGGGTTTCTTTAACCACTATCTGCATTTCGTACGCTGGTTCGTCGGCCTGCATCTTAGTTTGCAGCGTGGTTAGCTCTTCGTCTGTATTGGATTCTAGTTTTGACTTCGGCTCCTGCACATATATGTTTTGGGGCTTGGTCAAAAAACCACCTCCAGTTGACGAGACCGATGGTGGGCTAGCTTCTTTATGCGATGTTGCTGTTTTTTTCTCTACTGGTTTTTCCTTTGCAGGCGGCACTAAAGGTATGTCAAAAACTATTACCGGCGCCTGGTCATCGGGGGTGGAAATTTCAAAAAATACCGGAGCTGCATCCGCAGGATCTGCGGCAGGCTTTTCCGGTAACGTTGCTTTCATTTCTTCGGGATTCTTTTCCATTGCAGGTACTGACACTGCATCCTGTGGTTCAGGCATCTTTAATTCAGTAACTATTTTTTCCGGCTCTGCGGTGAGCATCTGCTGAAATGCATTTTCCACTACCGGATTATCAAACACTAACGTTGTAGGCTGTACGATTTTTGAAACAGGTTGCACGGGCTCGTCTAATGTCATTACAATCTTTTCTTCTTTCTTCTCCTGCTTCGGTTCATTAATTGTGGCTGCAAATGGATCTCTGTGTTCAAAGCCGGTTGCAATAAGCGTAATACCCAGGGATGCACCCAGAGTATTATCATAACCCAAACCGAGGATAACATCGCTGTCTTCACCGACCTGGCTAAGTAAATAACTTTGTATAACTTC
>CAZDHQ010000064.1:0-11110 GCA_964505135.1 uncultured Ferruginibacter sp. | reverse complement strand
TATACGCCATCTTTGGCGTAGTTAACCGTAGCATTGTTGGTAATATTTCCTTTGAATTCTGCTTTGGGATATTTATCGCTCTCTACATAGTTTTCATTAAAGTGCTCCTGCATCAGCGCACGGTCAAACTCAAAACCCTTCATCATTACTACAAACTGCATGGCGCCCGTTTTGGTGTCAAGCACACATACCACAGTCTTATTGATACCATCAATGTTTTCCGGTGACTTTGGAACGGTTGCATCAAAGCTGATTTTACCAGCTTTTGTAAATTGTTTATCCTGTGCCTTAAGTGAGGTTATAGCGATGCTGATAAACGCCAGCATGATTATTTGTTTCATTGTTATTTGTTTTTTGGTGATTATTTTCTGATGTCGATGATGCAGCGGTTTAAAATCAGGTCTGAACCAAGGCCCAGTTCATCTGCATTATATCCTGTGCAAATGCCTTTTATTTTGACTGTGGTGTTTGTTTGTAATGCAGATGCCACGGATGATTCAGTGCTGTCTATACTGCATCTTACAGAAGAGCTGCTGCTTTCGGTTCCCAGTACGATGGTATAAAAGCCCTTTTCATCCTTATCAACTGACTTTATATTTCC
This sequence comes from uncultured Ferruginibacter sp., assembly GCA_964505135.1. Lineage (GTDB taxonomy): Bacteria > Bacteroidota > Bacteroidia > Chitinophagales > Chitinophagaceae > Ferruginibacter. Next base: position 10,509 of record CAZDHQ010000064.1, on the reverse strand, counting down.
TTCAACCGCAATTGGCTTACCGTTATAAGTGGCAGTTGCTTTTTTTTCATCAGTACTAAACTGTTGTAGGATAGCATCGCTTTTAAATGAAGCCACTATTTCCATTTCATGCACGCTTTTATTTTTTCTGTTGAATTCTTTGTATGCGTAAATGGCGGTAGCGCTTGCTATTATTAACAGCAGCAGTAATATTCTTTTTAGCTTCTTTTTCATTTGTTTTGATTTAATTGTTAGTGCATCCGGCATCTACCCACTTTTTAATAATTGAAATGGGGCAGGCATCCATCTTTGGTTCACCATCGGGCATAGGAGAGTAGCCGGATGAATGATTGATAGTGCCATAGAGTTTGCCATTCAGTCCGATGGCTTTATCTGCAGCATATGTGCCCATTGCAACGTTGCCGCTTGGGGAGCTTCCTGCATGGCAGCTATAACATTTTTGTTCCAGCACGGGCTTTACATCAGCGCTGTATAAAACAGTGCTGATCGTATCGCAGTTATTGCTTTTTTTACCGTAAAGAATATCTGCACGGTCATAATAACAGGAGCTAAATAATGTGGCTGTAATCAAAACGGTAGCCGTTATCTTGAAATATATATTCATGAATCGAATTGGTTTTAAAAGCCTGCGGCAATACCACAGGCTTTATCAAAAATTAATTTTTATAAGTATGCCCCGCAGTAATCCAGTCTGTAATTACTTTTTTCTCTGCTGCGGTTAACGGAGCTTGTGGACTTACAGGCATTGTTTTTAATTTACCTGTGATGCAGGCTCCATTAATCTGGCTCCAGTAAGTAATAATGTTACAATCACTGTCAAAATTGTAACCAGCCTTGCTTGAACCATTCATATGGCAGCTTGTTCCTGTGCATCGTGTTGTTATCAAAGATCTCATGGCTGTGAACAATGGTCCCTTTGGCGTAACACCAACAGTTACAGATTGAGTCTGCGTACAACCTTTGGAATCTTTTACACCTATCAGGTAGATGCCTGCAGCAAGACTGCTAAATACATTGCTGCTTTGATAAGCACCTCCATTGTTGTTATAGGTAAACCCGGTGGAGCCTGATGCTGTTAGGGTAATACTTCCATTGTTGGTAGTAGCTTCACATGGTGTGGCGGTTACCACATTTGCATTAATAGTGATAGTAGCGCAGGCGCTTGTGGCGGTAAGTGTAACTGTTTTGGTGCCAAGGCATCCATTGGAATTCTTTGCCGTGATGGTATAAGTGCCTGCGGCGAGATTACTAAACGTAGGGCTTGACTGGTAGGTGCCATTATTTATACTGTAAGTGAATCCACTTCCGCCAGTTGCCGATGCAGTAATAGACCCGTCTGATTGCCCTGTAGTAGGGCTGACTGTAGTACTACTAACCGCTACGGTTATACCAGCACATGGATCAACTCCTGTTAGCGTTACAGACTTGGTACCAAGGCATCCGTTTGAATTTTTTGCAGTAATTGTATAATTGCCTGCAGCAAGATTACTAAAAGTGCCGCTGGCCTGGTATGCGCCGTTGTTGATACTATAAGTGAATCCAGTACCACCAGAGGCGGTAGCTGTAATGGACCCATTTGATTGACCAATGGCAGGATTGGTTTGTGTTGTGCTAACGGCTACGGTTACCCCGGCACATGGGTTGGTGGAACCTAATGCAACTGTAGTAACGCCGGTGCATCCATTAGCGTTTTTAGCCGTAATAGTATAGTTCCCCGTAGCCAGGTTAGAGAAGGTACCACTGCTTTGATAAGTGCCATTGTTCAGGCTGTAGGTAAATCCGCTGCCTCCTGTGGCAGTAGCTGTAATCGATCCATTCGATTGCCCCGTTGTAGGATCAACCTTGGTGCTACTAACAGTAACGGTTACCCCAGCACATGGATCAACGGCCACTAATGAAACACTTGTAACCCCTGTGCATCCGTTTGAATTTTTAGCGGTAACAGTATAATTGCCAGCAGCCAGGTTAGAGAAAGTGCCACTTGACTGGAATGTGCCATTGTTGAGACTGTAGGTAAATCCGCTACCCCCTGTTGCAGTTGCTGTAATAGATCCATTTGACTGATTGAGTGCAGGTGCTACTTTTGTTGCATTTACTACAACAGTAACACCAGCGCAGGGATCGATAGTACCAATGGTTACAGCAGCAGTACCAAGGCAGCCGGCATCACTTTTTGCTGCAATATTGTAATTGCCTGCAGCCAGGTTTGCAAAAGTACTGGCTGATGTAAATGCCCCACCGTTGATACTGTATTTAAAATTGCTTCCACCTGTGGCAGTGACGTTGATACTTCCATCGGATTTTCCGGGATTGGCATCCTTCTTTGTTGTCGTCAACTTGATGGTAACTCCGCTGCAGGGGTCAAAAGATCCAATGGTAAGATTTGCTGAGTCGATACATCCCATTGAGTTTTTTCCATACACGGTATAAGTCTGTAAAGGAATAAGACCTGTAAAATAGCCACTGTCCTGGTATTGTTTTCCATCAATACTGTATTGGAATCCTTCGCCACCACTGGCTTTTACTAAAACGGTTCCGTTATGACTGCTTAGAACTGCATCTGTTTTGGATGCTTCAATTTTAAAGTTTACATCTTCACAAGTGATAATGCGATGGTGCTTACAACTTAAGATGGCTGCGAATGCAAGCAATAGCAGGACAGTACCTGCCTTTGATAGGTTTTTCATATAAGTTTTAAAAAGAATGATAGATCTTATAAAATATAGTCTACAGTTACTGACATTGTTCTACATAATATTCCCCTGGCGTGTGTATCTACACGTTTAAATAAAATGCTCATACATCCTATATCTTATATAGATATAGATTGCCACATTTTCATAGTATGTACTTTTAAAATGCTGGTAACTGCATGTATCAAATCATCACTAATCGGGGAGGTTGCAGTGGTATGTGGAGGTAAATATTCTTTATAAAGAATTTAGGAAATGGTGTGTTTAATTCAGTGGAATCCAATTCGTTATCAACTATAATAATAGATATTTTAGTTGGAGTTTCTGCAACAAAGAAACCAGCTCCATGCGGTTGTTTAAAGGGAAGCTGGTTATCTTCTTTATCATCTGCATTGGTGCCATCATCTGTGCAGTAATGCATCATCAAAAACTTAACTAAGCCAATTTTATGATCCCGGTAATGATCTTCCTGGTAGTGTTGCATCAATTTAGGAAGGTTGATCAACTGCCCCAGCTCGGTATTACCCAGCAGGTAAATTATCATTAGTGGTATTGCAAGGAGGCTTTTCATTGATCACTTCATATTTCCAAAAACTGTGCCATCGAATTAAGATTAACACTATATGTTATCCTCATTGAATGATATAGACTATTGAAAAGCATTGCTAGTACTGTATTTCAGCCCATTTGATTTTGATAAAAAATATAATTTTTATTTTACTATGAACTTGATAAAGATAGAAGGCGATAACGGCAATGGTTAACTTACGATTGTTGTTTAGTAAAATTGCTGTTCAGTTAGTGACTCACGGGACGTTATTATTTACTTTTTATTTTATAACGTCAATGAATACACGAAAAATGAATCAGTATTATTTGGTTGAAAATAAAGACAAGCGGTGTAATAGTTAAGAATAAAATTGCTATCCAGGCTCTCTTTTTACAGGTGAATGGGATTCCATCCTGGATGTGTAAATATTCTTTGCTTAGTAGGGATTAACTCAGGCTATTGCGTTTTTGATAATTGCAAGAAAGTTTTTCCTGCTGATCATGCAGGCGCCAAGGCTTTCAAGATGTTGAGTATACACCTGGCAGTCTATAAGCAAAACACCTTCTTTTTCTAATTGCTCCGTGTATTTAATAAAAGCAAACTTGCTGGCATTGCTTATTTTACTAAACATGCTTTCGCCGAAAAAAATCTTGCCCATTCTTACACCATAAAGCCCGCCCACTAATTCGTTACCACACCATGCTTCTGCACTGTAAGCATATCCAAGGCTGTGTAAGTTTGTGTAGGCTTTTTGTATCGCTTCCGTAATCCATGTGCCGTTTTGCCCATTACGGGTAATGGTCTTGCACTGCTGCATAACCTCTTCAAATGCTTGATTAATGGTAAAGGTAAATTTGCCCGATCTTAGGATGCCTTGCATACTCCTGCTTACTATCAATTGATTAGGTAATAATACAAACCTTGGATCCGGGCTCCACCAAATAATTGGTTCGTCTTCATTATACCAGGGGAAGATGCCGTTTCTGTAAGCGAGTAATAAACGTTCTGTGCTTAGATCGCCGCCAATGGCTACAATACCTGTCTCGTCTGCCGAATCTGTGGGCGGAAACCAAATTTTATCATCCAGTAATACCATGAGGGAATTGAGTCATTACTAATGGCAGGGTATGTTAAGCTGCCATCACTTCGATGGTTGCATTGATCAGTCTTTCTGTAATAGCGTCACACATAGGTTTTAGCAAGTCAAAGCTGCCTTCTTTCACAGCGTATTTTCCTTTGCTGTCTATGATTATAGCACATTGTTCAGCCTGTTCAGGGGTATGGCCACAAATTTCTACCAGTGCCTTTATCACCCAGTCAAACGTATTGACATCATCGTTCCAAACAATGAGTATACAGGTCTCACCACTGTCAACCAGCGTGTCAGTTTCTGACTCCAATAGTGGGTTTAATTGTGTATCCATAGCCATCAATAATTACAAAAATAAAAGAATAATGTTGGCAAATGCATCATTTTGTACCAATTACCCAATTTTTTTTATATCAACCAAATCGCTTTGAAAAAAATCATTAACTTTTTTTAGCATGCAACAAATCGGGCATTAAAATTGTCCTTAAACAGGCGCTATTATAGCACATCATTACCCTGTAATCAAGACCAATCATGCTGCATTTGCTAAAAAAGAAGGGAGAAAGTACATCAAGTCCAGCCAAACAGCAGGCAGTGGTGTTGCCATTAAATGCACCTAATCGCAGCCTTGAATTCTTAACAGAGTTGATTGCTAAAATAAGGCCAGATCACACAAGAGATTTTGCACAGGCAGAGTTGCGGTTTAAAGCTTTGCTGTACCAGATAAGTAACGACAAAAGCTCCCTGTTTTCTTTACGCAAAGCATTACTCACTCAATTTTTAAAAACGAATATCGTACCGGCGTTAACCGAAAGTGGTATTGTAAGCAGTCGAGGCTTTATACAGGAACTTATGGGTAAGTTAAAACATAAAATACTGCCCGAGCTTCATTCACAGGATAATTTTCTTTACGTCATTAACAAGGTATTTTTTCGTAAGTATGATTATCTATGGGTGGAGGGAATAGACAATAATTTGTGGGTACAGTTTTTTGACTTGCTCGGTATTCAAATCAATCTTACGGAGCCGGCTCTTATTAAGCAATTGCAGCAGTCACTGCAAATATTAAGTTATCGTGTAACCACGCTGGGACTTGAAAAAGAAGTGACACAGCGCTATGAAAATTTCCAGGATGCGGTTTATCCATTTTTGGAACAAAACAGGCTGATCAATGAGTATATTTTCATGACGCAGGGAGGCAACCTCGACAGTTCAAAACAGCGCATCTTTTTTGCCAACATTAGTGAAGCACTGCACAATTGCAATCAAAGTATCCAGTGGGTAAGGGATCAGCGAATTGCTTATGGCACCAGTTTGGCTCAAACTTATATTCTCACAAGGCTGCAGCAGCAGATAGACAGGATGTTTATTATACTGGATGTGCTGGATATGGACAACAGTTTTGATACCGAGCGTTTTGTAACGTATTTTAAAACTGTGGTGAAAAATGAAAACAGGAAAAACTCCTTAAAAGGTTTCATTAGTGAAAACACAGGTTACCTTGCTTATCAAATTGCCGAGCATGGCGGACGTACGGGTGAAAAGTTTATTACCACTACAAGGGCAGAGTTTTGGCGTATGTTTAAAAGTGCAGTTGGAGGTGGTATCATCATTTCGTTTATTGGCATCGTAAAAAACCTCCTAGGTAAAATGATGCTGGCTCCTTTTTGGCAAGGGTTTTTATACAGTGTGAATTACTCACTTGGTTTTATATTGATTCAGGATACGGGCTCCACGCTGGCTACTAAACAACCTGCCTATACTGCCAATAACGTGGCGGGTTCTTTTGACGTACAAAAAAATGGGATAACTGATTTAAGAACCCTTGCTATTACGATTGCTAAAGTAAGCCGTACACAATTGGCATCTTTTGCAGGAAATTTAATTGTGGTGTTTCCGCTTACCTATTTTTTAGCAGTACTCTTTTTCGAATCTACGGGAACCAAAATTGCATCTGGTGCTGCCGCACAAAAACTATTAGCAGATCAACATCCTTTTCACAGCCTTGCCTTACTTTACGCCTGCTTTACGGGCTTTTTTCTTTTTGCCAGTGGCTTGATTGCCGGGTATGTTGAAAATTACCTGGTGTATGGAAAAGTAGGAGAGCGACTGCGTAATTCTTCTGCCTTCAGTCGCTTTAGTGAAAAAAGGAGATATAAAATCATCCACTATGTTGAAAATAATTTTGGCGCCCTGATTGGTAATATTGCCCTTGGTTTCTTCCTGGGGATGGCTGGGTTTATTGGTAAAACATTTGGTATCCCTTTCGATATAAGACACATCACAATCTCTGCTGCCAATACAGCAATTGGTTTTTTTGGACTTGATCACAATGTAACAAGCCATGAAATCGTGTATACGTTACTGGGAGTGTTTGGTATTGGATTCCTGAATTTTGCTGTGAGTTTTGGCCTTGCCTTTTTTGTTGCGGTTAAAAGTCGTGGTATTCATCTAAAAGATTACCCGGAATTCATTGGTATATTATGGCGCTATTTTAAGAAATATCCCAGGGACTTTATTAAGGCGCCATTATCAAGAATACCATCACACCTGCAATAGAATTTTAGAGTGGCGTATTGAGCGTAGAGGTGGCCACCCTTACTTCATTTCCTTTTATTGCCTCTACATAAAGCATATAATACTGGGGTTCATCAGGAATTGGTAAGCTTACATGCGGCCCGTAAGCTACCTGTTTAATGAACATGGTAGTGCCGTATTGATCTACTCTCACCAGTGACCATTCAAACCGGATATCGCTGTACTTGTCACTGTAGAACTTCCATTGAGTACTGTCCTGGCTTAGCAAAACACTATACAAGAGGCTTGCGTTTACATTGGTTGTCTGAAGCGGTTTTAAAATCTTAATTGCCGGAATTTTCTCTGTATTTAAGTGCGTTCCTGCCCAGGTATTTGCCACAATTGGGTAAAGCTCTTTTTGTCTTCCGTCAAGATCCAAAATACCGTTCAGGGTAATAAAATCTGTATTCTCCAGGTCCTGCCAGGCTGGTATAAAGCCGGACTTCTTTATGCCAGGAAGCAATTTCCATAATTGTACAGGCACTTTCCCCCAGGCCATACCTTCCTGTAAGGGCATGCTAAGGCCTTCTTTATATTTTGAGGTGCCGGTTAGCAAGCAGGTATTTAAGTCTGGTACATATTTTCTGTAAAATGTATATCGCTCTGCCCCTTTGCTATCCCAGTTCAGGTCCATAACAATTGGCCGGGTATTATCTATCTGCCTTATTTGCCTGCATAAGTCACTAAGCCATGCCAGGTAAAGATTTCGGTAATAGAAAAATTCTGGTTTATAGGTTTCTGTTTCCAGGTCAAATAGAATATCATCACCCAAATTCCAGGCAATTATATTTTGTTTGCTTTTATTGTCTTTTACAATTTTTAAAATACGGTCAATTTCTTTCTGCGCTTTTATTTTGTTTTCTATCATTTCCGGATTTGTCTGGATCGAAAAACGTCCTATCTGGCGAATATTGTTTTCAATTAATATCTTATCCAGGATATCATCATAAAATCCAGGCATTGTTCGCTCAACAGTATTGATTCCTATCTTTTTCATTGCTAAAACATCTTCCTGCAGTTTTTTCCCCGTCATGGTATGGCGGTTACGAAACCATTGATAACCCTTATCATAAAGTACGCCCCTTAAAGTATCTGGCAACTGGTATTGTTTGGAAATATGATTAGCAGCTATTTCAGTAATAGGTAATTCTTTTAATCCTTTTGCTATGCTGGTATTTTTAAAGGATGTAAATAATCTTTTTGTGTTAGCACTGTAATGATTTTTGCTGCTTGCATCATTATTTATAACAATCACCGATTTTATTTCTGTGAATGCAGTGTCAATATTGTTTTCCATCGCTTTCCACCATTCGGCTTCATTTGGAGACCTGGTACCAGTTTCTGTAATCATTACAGGATTGGCGGAAAGAAATATATCTGTGTTGTGATAAAGCCGGTAACGCATGTAAAAGCTGTTGCTTGCAGAATCTCCATCATTTTTATCAAGAATATTTACACCAAGCCAGTCTGCATATCTAGGTCCGGGATAATACTCATCTGCTGTCTCAGGGCTATATGCATTCCAAACCCATATTGTTTTCCCGGCTCCTGCACTGTCAAAAATATTGTGAATATGCCGCCAAGCACTGATAAATTGTATGGGTTGAATGGCTTTAATATTAGCTACTTCTCCTACATTATTTTTTGAAAATTGTGGCCTCAGAAAGACCGGCTTTTTTAAGGCTGCAATTTGAATAGCAAAATGTCTGATTGAACTATCAAATTTGCCCAGATTTATACCGGCTATTAAGGTGCTATCCACAGCATTGTTCACCTTTATAAAAGGCAGCCAGTTAATCAGGGGGATAGCGTTGTTATCATACGCAAGTTTTAATTCATCTATCGGTAGTGTTAGTTTTCCTGAACTATCTGCTGATAAGTAATAAGAATAAATAGAGATCGTCTTGTCTGCACCACCTTTTGCCGCTAATACTTTATTTACACTTGTTAAACCATCATTGTTACCTGGTTCATAGATTCCTTTGTAAAATACTTGTAAGCCTGGAATTGGTTTCGGCAGAAATGTAGGTAGCTTTCTTGTTTCTTTATAAGCAAAAATAAATGCCGCTACCAGTATTACAGAAAGTGGAACGGAGTAGTTCCTTATAAAGCCATGCGTTTTTTTTATGAGCCAGGTATTACTGCGAACTTTTCTTGATAAAGTTTCAACTTTCCCACCTTTTTTTACATATCCCGAAATAGAAAAAATGAAAAGCATGAAAAATATTTGCATCGATGCTAATGCAGCCATGAAAAGCGTGTATGGGTTATAGTTATACGTAAAGCCATAAACAATTGCCACTAAAGACACTACTGCAATGATAATGTTAGGCACATTTAAAATAAGCGGTAATGGATCATTGTCATTTTTTGGTGTGGGAATGTATGGCACTTTTTTACGCAACAGCGTATATACAAATCCAACAGAATGCACCCACCATGCGCCAATCTGTAAAATACCTCCTACAATATGAAAGCCCCGTTCTGTTTCTTCTGCCACCCATTTTTGAACATAGTGCCTTATAAAAACCGTCATCCCAAACAATGGAACTGCTGCCAGTGAAAAAGATAGTATATCCATCTTTAACGGGATGTACCCAGTGAAAAGAGAAACAACAGGAATCAAAAAATTGATAAAGAAAATGATACCACTCAGGTAATGAAATGGCAATAAAAAATAATGGAGCTTTTGGCGCCAGTTAAACCTGGTAAATAGTTTAGGATAGGTGATCATCAGCAGATCCCAGGTACCACGAGACCATTTAAGCTGCTGCTTAAAATAAGAAGATAATGTTGCTGGAACCAAACCTCTTGTAAGGATAGCGGGAACATAAATTGTTTTCCAGCCTTTTGCATGAATCTGCATGGCAGTATGCATATCTTCAGAAAGGCCGGCAGCGTGTCCGCCAATTGAGTCAAGTGCTTTTCTTCTAAAGGTACAGTTAGCCCCAATCGCCTGCACCGTTCCGTAAGTATTCATGCACATCATCATCGGGCCATAAAACTGGTAGGTCTGCTGTGCGGCGCCTTTTGCAACCAGGCTTTCCCGCTGGTTATAATAGGCTTGTACAATCTGTACATAACCAAGCTGCTCATCTTCAAAATAAGGCACTATATAATCCAGCATTTCCGGGCAGGGAACATGGTCTGGATCCATTACCACACATAGCTCACCGGTGGCATATTGCAGGGCATTATTAATATTACCAGCCTTTGCATTTTTCTTTACGGTTCTGGTTACATGTCTTACACCCAGTTTTTCGCACAGTGCTTTTACGTCAGGATCGTCTGCTTCATCGCAGCACCATGCGGTGTGGGGATAAGTAATATTTTGAATAGCTGTAAGCGTTTGCTCCAGCATATCAAACGGTTCACCGGCGCAATAGGTAGTAAGTATGTCAACTGTGTATTGCCTGTACTTTTCAGGTTTTTTGGGAACAGAAAGTGAAAAATAATGATACCATTCGTGCAGATATTTTAAACAGTAATATCCCATGGTAATCATGAGCAAAATATACAGGGGTTTATAGCCTATGTTGCTGGCCTTTGAAATGGTATATATAAAAGAAAGTGCTGGCAAAAGGATCGTCGGCAATCGC
>CAZDHQ010000063.1:0-11132 GCA_964505135.1 uncultured Ferruginibacter sp. | reverse complement strand
CACCGGCTGCTTTCTCCTTTAGCTCAAAAACTTAATTTGAAACGGCCGCTTCTTGCTGTTGACCAAAATGGGGACTTAATCACCGGTGTAGAAGTAAGAGCTGTGGAACGGGACAATGATTACCTGGTCTACGCAAGTAATCTAAAGTCAGATACCATAATATTCAGCCTAAGGGGTGAGAAAAGCTTAGGCATTATTATCAGGGACCTTAGAAGTTTGCAGGAAATAACCAATGAAAACATAAAACTTAACCCTTACCAGGAAACAATATTCATCATAAAAAAGGATAAAAAATAATAATTAGGCAAAATGCAAGCTAATACAAATAAAAATATTTCGTTAGCTTGCATTTACCAATACAGGCATCACATGCGCTACAATTTATCACTTTTGGGCATTTCATGTTTTCTTTTAATGATAAGTTGCCGGGGGAAAAAACCATTCCATGTAGTTAAGTCGGATAGCCCTGTCTATATCGCCAATACTGCTTTTGTTTCGTATGAAAATTTGTCTGACCCAAAATTTCAGGCACTGAAGGACAAATACCGTTTAGATACAATTTTTCATGGCGAAACAGACGATCTGAAAAGAATTCTGTTATTGAGAAACTGGATTCATAATATCATAAAAATTGATGATTATGGCCCTTATGCCGGTAATGGCTCTGTTGAAAATACCCTGGATGAAGCCCTGAAAGGTAGCGGATACCATTGCGGATATTTTATGACAGTGCAAAATGCGATATTAAATGCGTACGGATATGTTACAAGATGTGTTTTGGTTGACACAGGAATACCAGTTGACTATATGGTGGGCGGCGGCCATCATGCTGTTAATGAAGTATGGTTAAACAGTTACCATAAATGGTTTTTAACTGATGCCAAATACAACTATCATTTTGAAAAGAACGGGATTCCTTTATCCGCCCTGGAAATACGGGATGAATATTTAAAAAATAAGGCTGTAGATATTGTACTCGTAAAAGGACCCCACAGAACAACCGTACCCGGTTTACCAGAGTACAATATAAAAACCAAAGAACAATTGGCAAGAGTTTATACCTGGATAAGCTGGGATAAATATAATAACAGGTTTACAGGCTGGCCGGATAACAACCCCGATATAATCATGTATAATGATGATTATTCTAAAAACCATATCTGGCTTTGGGACGGGAAACCGCATTGGGCATATAATACTAAATTTCTGCACTTAGTTTCTGACAGGAATAATATTGAATGGACTCCAAACACTATTACATCAAAAATTACTATTGAAGGAACCAAAGCAAGGATTGAACTCCACTCAATTACTCCGAATTTGAAAACTTACCAAATGAAAGAATTGCCCGATGGGGCATGGAAAAATATTTTAGACTCTGTTGATGTAGATTTAAAAAAAGATTGGAACGAAATAGTATTCAGAGCAGCGAACCTTGCCGGGGTAACCGGCCCTGAACATAAAATAATAATTACGAAATAGTTTTTGTATGCAAAACAATAAGTTTATACGAAATGAACTACTGTACACTGTGGCCGTGCTGCTATTGCTTTTCAGTTGTAACAGCAAAAAATCTTTTCATGAAGAAAGTTCCGTGAAATTTTATTTGGATCCGGCAACCAATTCTGATGATCCTGAAATACGAATGGCTTATGGATTAAATATCATGCCACCATGGCCTGATGGCGGTTCCATCTTCGTTAACCTGCCTGAGCATCTTGAATATATGCCCGAAACAATGGGCATTGCAAGACATCATGATAAACGTAAAAATGTTTGGCAAATAAATGCTGATAGCACTGAAGCAAACTATGAAGTAGAAAGTCTTACTGAACCAGGAGTATTCTTTGCTGTAAAAGCAAAGGCCACTAACGAAAAGGCCGAATTTGAAATGAGCATTACCAACCACTCAGAGAAAACGCTAAATAGTATAAGGCCCCTTTTTTGTTTTCAATATAATCTGCTCAAAGGCTTTCCTGGTAAACTGTCGGATAATTTTTCACACACTTACATTATCACGAATGGGAAACCTGTCTCTGTAGCGAGCCTCGTAGTAAATTATACAAATGCTGTTGCCCGCATGGCCCAGGTAAAGGACTGCAAAGATGAACATAACTGGTGGGCCAAAAAAATGGGCGGGTTTATTGAGCAACGGATAGATGCAGCCTATACTATTCTTACCTCAGCCCATGAAGATCGGAAAGTTGTTGTACGATGGACACCCGGAAAAAACTTCCTTTCCAATGCGGCCATTCCATGCATACATGCCGATCCCTGCATGGGTGATCTGGCGCCTGGAAAATCAGTAACAGTACATGGCGAATTGATCTTTACCCTTGCGCCGCTGGAACAGATAATGAACAAATTTCCTGTCAAATGATATTGACAAAAAAATCAGGAAATAAATACTATAAAAATCAAAAAAAATGATGAGTATTTTAAATAGACTTAAAACGCATTATCTGCTGATGACTGCACTAACTGCAATTTCAACATTTGTATTTTATTTATTCTGGAAAGACAGAGATGCAATTACATTTATTGCGGACGTTGCCGGATATATTTCTATTTTTCTATTAGTTCTTTCCCTTGTTTTAGGCCCAATTAATTTATTATTAAAACGAAAAAATCCTGTATCAACTTATTTGAGAAGAGACATTGGAATATTTGGAGGTTTATTGGCTGTGATACATTCAGTAACTGGTTTATTTGTTCATCTCAGGGGTAAAATGTGGCAATATTTTTTAGTTGAAACTAATCACGGATATTCAATCAATCTTGAAAATTTTGGGATAGCAAATTTTACCGGAGCAATTGCTGCGCTTCTGATTATTTTACTGATTATTATTTCAAATGATTATTCTCTAAGAAAGTTAAAAGCAGGCAGGTGGAAAAATCTGCAACGGTTATCCTATTTAATGTTTAGTCTTGTTTTATTACATTCAATACTTTATAGTATTGCTTTAAAGCATATATCCTATATCTTTTATTTATATATTCCTGTTATTTTGGCGGCACTTATATTTCAGCTTATTGGTATAAAATTAAAATTGCAAAAGCAGATAGGATTAATCAATAAAAAAAATATGAAAAACAAATTTATTTTATTAGCTATATCGGGACTATTGATTTTAAGCTGCAACACAAAGAAGTCCTTTCATGAAGTAAAAACAGATAACCCTGATTTTTATGCAAACATTGCATTTAAATCGAATGAAGATTTATCCTCTCCGAAGTTCAAAGCCTTAAAAGAAAAATATCAATTAGATACAATTTTTCATGGCGAAACAGACGAACTGAAAAGAATTCTGCTATTGAGAAACTGGATAAGGTCGGTTATAAAAATCAATGACCCGGGGCCGCATCCCGGTGATGGATCCTGTGAAAGCATATTGGATTATGCGTTAAAGGGGAACGGTTATCATTGCGGGCATTTCATGGTTGTTCAAAATGCAGTGATGAATGCGTATGGTTATGTAACAAGATGCCTGGGTGCTGGCCCCGGAGGCCAGGATGGAGCAGACGGGCATCATGGTATTAATGAAATATGGTTGAATTCTTATCACAAATGGTTTTTATCCGACGCCAAGTATAATCATCACTTTGAAAAAAATGGCATCCCTCTTTCAGCATTGGAAATCCGTGATGAATATTTAAAAAATAAGGCTGCAGATATAATCATGGTGAATGGGCCAAACAGAACACCTGTGGAATTTGATAAAGAATATCAAACGAGCAAGGAACATTTTGCCCGAACCTATACATGGATTGAATGGGATACTTACAACGACAAGTACACAGCCATAGCTGACACTAACAGCGCCAGGGGAATATTAATCATGTATAATGATGATTATTCTAAAAACCATACATGGCTTTGGGACGGGAAACCGCATTGGGCATATAATACTAAATACATGAACCTGGTTGCTGATCGTAAGGCAATTGAATGGACACCGAACACTATTGCTTCAAAAGTTACTATAACCGGAAACAAGGCAACGATCAAACTCACTTCCAATACGCCGAACTTTAAAACGCATCAAATAAAAATATTACAGAACGGAGACCCGATAGCTATCGGGTGGAAAGACGTTTCGGATTCGACAGAAGTAGCATTGCAAAAAGATAAGACCGAAATAATATGCCGGGCAATTAACCTTGCCGGCATTGCAGGAGTTGAACATAAAATAATTATAGCAAGATAAATTAGCCAGTTAGTTTATTATACCGGAAAACAGAATAGGAAAATATATAAAATAGCCCATTCAAAAAATCAATACAGGCATGTCACATTCACTCCACGAAAAAAATGAATTAAGCACAGGGCAAATAAAGGCGGCAGCCACAGGATTTGTGAGCCTGTTTTCCCTTATCGGTATTATGTTTTATGGCCTGCCTTTCTTTTATGATTTTTGGGTGAAAGAATTTGGCTGGTCCCGTGTTACTGTTACTTCAGGTAGTGCCTTTGGCAGAATAACCGCAGCCTTGCTGGGTTATTTTGTAGGTTGGCTAATTGACCGCTTTGGCCCACGAAAACTTATTCTTACAGGAATCTTATTTGGTGGAACTGCTTTTGTTGCGTTAAGTATGATGACTTCTCTTTGGCAATTTTATTCATTCAGCCTTTTGGCTGCTTTGGGATATATATGCGGAGGTCCGTTGCCCAACCAGGTGCTTACTTCCCGCTGGTTCACAAAATCAAGAGGAAAAGCTATGGGAATTGCTTACCTCGGTGTTGGTGTTGGTGGTGTATTGGTTCCTCAAATAGCCAAATGGTTAAATGCTAACATGGGTTGGCACCAATCACTGATGATACTCGGACTGTTAATGATTGTTATTGCCTTTCCTGTTGCATGGTTAGCAAGGGACCAGGCACCAAAACCGGAAAATGCCCAACTACCGGCAGAAGAAAAGGTACCGTTGTCAAAAATTGTAAAAAATAAATATTTCTATTTTTTGCTGATAGGAAGTGTTTGCTCCATTGCAGCAGTTAGTGGTACGGTACAACATCTCAAATTATTTTTTTCCATAGACCTTAATTATACGCAGGGCCAGTCGGCCAATGTACTGTCATTAGTTTTATTTTCCTCCATATTTGGG
This sequence comes from uncultured Ferruginibacter sp., assembly GCA_964505135.1. GTDB lineage: Bacteria > Bacteroidota > Bacteroidia > Chitinophagales > Chitinophagaceae > Ferruginibacter. The sequence goes on along the minus strand of CAZDHQ010000063.1, from coordinate 6,029 downwards.
CGTTTGTTTATGGGTTGGATGGCCGACAGGATTTCAAAAAAATATGTAATGGTATTAATTTATTTTTTAGTAGCCATCTCTATTCCGCTGCTCTACTTTGCCAAAGTACCTGGTGTTATTTATGTATTTGCTATTGTGTTTGGTATTGCCCTTGGTGGTGATTATATGATTATACCATTAATGGCTGCGGAAATTTTTGGTATCCGGATTTTAGGCCAGGTTATGGGAATTATTTTAACTACCGATGTAATGTCCGATGCACTTTCTCCTACGCTGGTAGGTTGGTTACGTGACAGTAGCGGCAGTTATTTTACCGGGTTTACAGCACTCATCATACTTGCCTTGATTGGCACTATCACCGTTTTATTTTTACCCCGTAAACCAGCTACAACATGACTACAGTATGCAGACAAATGAGTCATGCTGATATTCCTTTCGGTTTGCAATTATGCCGTAACAATAACTGGAATCAGCTTGCCCGTGACTGGGAATTAATTATAAACCTTAGCCCTGATGAGTGCCGTGTGGCTACAGAAAATGAAAAAATAACCGGCTCGGTAACTACTATTTCTTACCAACGAAAATTTAGCTGGATTGGAATGCTATTGGTTGACCCTTCGCATCAACGAAAGGGCATTGGCAAAAAATTACTGAACGAAGCCTTGCATGTTTTAAGGAATGAAGAAACTGTAAAATTAGATGCAACACCGGCAGGTCGTGAATTATATACGCAATTAAATTTTAAAGATGAGTATCCGCTACTGCGAATGCAGAATATGGCAACGACTGCAGCTACTATTAATTCAACAGCTACACTATTGCACAAAAACGATTTGCATAAAATCATTGCATTCGATACAATAGTCTTCGGTGCCAATCGTGAAACATTACTGCAATGGTTTTGGGAAGGTGCAAATGAATTCGCTTTTATTATAAATGAAGCCCATTCTGTGGCTGGGTATTGCCTGGGTCGCAGAGGTTATCATTATAATCAAATAGGCCCTGTTGTTGCCAATAATATCAATCAGGCCAAACAGCTTGTGGCTTTAGCTTTAAGCACTTGTAAAACCAAGCCTGTTATCATAGATGCATTGCTTCATAGCTCCGAATGGATTGATTGGTTAAGAGACATTGGCTTTGTGGAGCAACGAACATTTACAAGAATGTACAAAGGAGTAAACCGCTTTCCCGGTATACCTGATAAACAATATGCTATTGCAGGACCTGAATATGGTTAAATGATTATTCTTTTCTTTAAATAAATAAAAACTGATAAACAAACATGTTATGGAGAATATAGAATCTTTTTACAAAAAATTATTAGAACCATCAGAAAGTTTACTTGCAGACATTGCCAGATTAGAGGGTGATATTATCATTCTCGGTGTAGGGGGAAAAATGGGTCCGGATTTAGCAAGACTGGCAAAACAGGCAGTAGATAAAGCAGGTATCAAAAAAAGAATAATTGGCGTTGCCCGTTTCTCTGAACCGGCTTTAAAAGAACAACTAAATCAGCAAGGTATTGAAACAATCAGTGCTGATTTGCTAAACGATGAACAATTACAAGCCTTACCCGATGTAAAGAACGTACTTTATCTTGCCGGACAAAAATTTGGCACTTCCGGTAAAGAATCTTTTACATGGGCAATGAATGCTTATTTACCCGGAAGAGTTGCAGAAAAATTCAAGAATTCAAGAATTGTTGTTTTCTCTACAGGTAATGTATATCCGTTATCTCCAATAAAATCAGGTGGTCTTGCAGAAGACCGTTCGACAGGTCCTGTAGGAGAATACGCACAATCATGCCTTGGCAGAGAACGGCTCTTTCAATACTCATCTTTAAAATACAATACCCCTGTATTAATTTACCGGCTCAATTATGCGAATGATGTAAGTTATGGCGTATTGCTTGAAATAGCTAAATCTGTAAAAGAAGGAAGACCCATTGACCTGCGGATGGGACATGTAAATGTAATCTGGCAGGGAGATGCCAATGAAATGGCGATACGGTCGTTGCGTCATTGCAATACACCTCCAAAAATATTAAATATTGCAGGACCAGAAACAGTATCTATCAGATGGGTAGCCGAAGAGTTTGGAAAAATGTTTGGGAAACTTCCTCAATTCATCAATGAAGAAGAACCAACAGCGTTATTAAGTAATGCAGCAGAATCATTCCGTCTTTTTGGTTATCCCAGGACAACGCTTAAGCAGATGATTGAAATACTAGTTGAATGGATTAACCAGGGCGGAAAAATATTAAACAAACCAACTCACTTTCAGGAAAGAGAAGGACAATTTTAAAAAACAACAACAGTGAAGACATTAGATACAAACATACATAGTTTATTACAACAGGGAACTGTAATACCAGCCCATCCATTAGCATTAACCCAACATTTATTATTAGATGAACAAAGGCTACGTTCGCTTACCCGCTACTATATGGCAGGTGGTGCAGGCGGAGTGGCAGTTGGAGTACATACAACACAGTTTGAAATAAGAAAACCGGAAATAAATTTACTCGAGCCGGTTTTAAAAATCGCTGCTGATGAAATTGAAAATGCAGCATTGAATCGTCCGTTCATAAAAGTAGCGGGAATTTGCGGGCCAACTGATGCTGCTGTTCATGAGGCCGAACTGGCTGTGAAATATGGTTATCATCTGGGCCTTGTAAGTATGGGTGGCTTAGCATCATACACTGAAAAAGAATTAATCAAAAGGGTTGAAACTGTTGCTGCCGTTATTCCTGTATTTGGATTTTACCTGCAGCCTGCTGTGGGAGGAAGAGTTTTAAGCTATGAATTTTGGAAAGACTTTGCAGAGATTCCCAACGTACAGGCAATAAAAGTTGCTGCGTTTAACAGGTATCAAACCTTAGATGTGGTAAGGGCGGTGTGCAATTCGTCAAGACGGAATGAAATTGCTTTATATACCGGCAATGATGATAATATTGTTGCCGACCTTCTTACTCCATACAAATTTTTAGTAAATGGCGAAATAGTCGAAAAAAGATTTGTTGGCGGGCTGTTGGGGCATTGGGCAGTGTGGACAACAAAAGCAGTAGAGCTTTTTAGGGAAATAAAAAATTGCATAGCGAATGACTATGCAGGAATTGAAGAACTATTATCAAAAGGAATAGAAGTAACCGATATGAATGCTGTAATTTTTGATGCTAAAAACTCCTTTAAAGGATGTATTGCAGGCATTCATGAAGTACTAAGACGACAAGGATTATTAGAAGGTATATGGTGCCTAAGTCCTGAAGAGCAGTTATCACAAGGACAGGCAAAAGAAATTGACAGGCTATATAAAATGTATTCGTCGAATACAGATGACGGGTTTGTAAAAAAAATCCTTGAAACAAAATAGAATTAATCAATATTTTTATGCTATCAACGGAAATAAAAAATTGCGCAAATAAAATAGCTGCAAGCGTAATTGAAAACAGGAGACATTTACACAGTCACCCGGAATTATCGTTTCAGGAACACGAAACATCTGCATTTATAAAATCCAGACTTGATGACATGGATATTTCCTGGCATCCGGTGGCAAACACCGGAGTGGTGGCAATTATTAAAGGTGAGAAACCATCCGGCAAAATAATTGCATTGCGTGCAGATATGGATGCTTTGCCCATTACGGAAGCTAATGATGTTATTTATTGCTCAAAGAACAATGGTGTAATGCATGCCTGTGGTCATGATGCACATACAGCTTCTTTGCTTGGCGTTGCTGCAATTCTGCAATCTGTAAAAAATAAATTTGGAGGAACAGTAAAACTCATTTTTCAGCCGGGAGAAGAGATACTCCCCGGGGGAGCCAGCCTGATGATTAAAGAAGGGGTTTTACAAAACCCAACTCCGGATGCTGTGGTGGGGCAGCATGTTTCGCCAAATATTCCAATTGGTAAAATCGGTATCCGCAAAGGCAAGTTTATGGCCTCAATGGATGAAATTTTTGTTATCGTCCGGGGAAAAGGAGGGCATGGGGCACAACCGCATTTGAACATTGACCCTGTAATGATAAGTGCACAAATACTGGTATCGCTACAGCAGGTTGTAAGCAGAATGGCCAACCCTACACTGCCTACCGTATTGTCGTTTGGTAAAATAATTGCCAATGGCGCTATTAATATAATTCCCGATGAAGTTTATATGGAAGGAACTTTCAGAACGTTGGATGAAAACTGGCGCAATGAGGCACATGAACGAATGAAACAAATAGCGGAAACAATTGCTAAAAGTATGGGCGGAAGTTGTGAGTTTAATATTGACCGGGGATACCCATTTTTAATAAATGAAGAAAAATTAACTGAGCAGGTTAGGAAACATGCCTGTGAATACATGGGGCAGGAAAATGTATTGGATGCAGATATCTGGATGGCAGCGGAAGATTTTGCCTACTATAGCCATGTTGCAGATTCATGTTTTTATCTTTTAGGGACAGGAAATAAAAACAAGGGAATTACATCGTCCCTTCATACGCCTACATTCAATATTGATGAAGATGTGCTGACAATAAGTACCGGATTGATGGCTTATATTGCTATTAAAGAATTAGGAAATTAAGGATACTGGCAACATAACGTGGCTACCATTCTCGAAAAAAAACGTTTTGCTTTTTCTTCAATTATTTTTATTCCCCAGATCAAATTAATTCAAGCAAACAGTAAAACGATAGAACAATTAATTCAATCACTCAAATAATATCTAACTTTTATCAATCATTGGGAAGAGCAAAATGGCGTGCATGAAAAAATACAAAAGAAAGGTATAGGAGCGCTGACCAACCAGATTGGGATCGGGTTAAAAGAAGCTTTGCAATCGGATGATGTTGCTGTAGTTATTGATGCAGTTCATCTTTGTGTTGCTTCCCGTGGAATAAAAGATACCGGCAGCAGCACCATTACTGTAAATTTAGCAGGCAAATTTGAAGAAGAAAAAACAAAAGCCGCATTTATTTCTCTGATAAAGATAAAGGAATAAGGTTATTTTTTTACCCCCTTTCCTTTTACTTAATGCCAGTTGGAGAAGACCACTTCTGCTGCCTAACCTGCACTCAATGGTTTTCACAATGTATCTTCTTTCCTCAAGACCCGGCACAGTACACCCACCTTATTTCTTTTACGCCTGCGGCAAATAAGCCGGGAGAACTGTGCCGGATAATGATATTGGGAATTGAGTTTGGCTCATTCTTCACCAAACACAATTTCAACTTTTAAAACAGGATGTTATCTTTTATTAATAATTAACTCCTCAACTTCCAAATCTTGAAAAGTGGTTATTCCTTTTTTTCTGTTTTCCTTAAAATATTTATCATATTCATTTACAACTATTCTATCTGCAATGTTCTTTACAGAGGGGTAATTTTTTAATTCAGGCTTAATAACAGTAGCAATGACAAAATCAATCGCTTCAGGAATATTTTGCCAATCAATTAAAAGAATACCATCTTTTGAAATAACGGAAGTTTCATTGCCTACTTTATAGTCATCGGGGTTGAATGTATTTGAATATTTTTTTGCCCATTTTGCAAGAAACGAAGCAATGACAATTGACTTTGGAGAATCATCAGACTGTTCATTTGGGTTAAATGAAATCCCCATTGCACCCCATTCCCAATTTTGTGAGCTTAGATTTTTCTCCTTATTAAACTCAGCACTAATCATTCTTTTAACATGGGCTTCTAATTGTTCAAAACTAATTGGGTTTGCTACAAAAGGAATAAATAAACCAGTACCTAAATTTTCTTCTGTCTTACATTCGCTGGAAAAAACCATCGTGTAAGTACAATTTCTCGTTGTTGATATTCTTCCATATCTAATAGGCAGAGAAACAAATTGCCGTTGTTTTAAATCAAGGCATTGAAGTCGCCACTTATCCCGTATTTCAGATTCCTCCCAAAGAAGTGAACCAACAATTAAAACTCCACCAGTTAATAGTTCCTCTTTTTTATTTTCTTTCTCAAGCATACTAAATTATTTTTTTTCTTTTAAAGTGGTTACTTCAAAAATAACTCAAATA
>CAZDHQ010000062.1:0-11136 GCA_964505135.1 uncultured Ferruginibacter sp. | reverse complement strand
TAAGCTGCAGCTTCTTTATATAACGGAGACTTTGCTATGGGATCAACAAGAATTTCTTGAAGCCATTCTTCCTGTACGATATGTATGGTAAGATCAGTCTTGGTTTTTAAATCCACTTTATATAATTATGAGCATTAAGTAAGAGCCGAAACCATCTATAATTTTCTACCTATAGCATGGTAATAAGGAATGCCATCACTAACTCTAATATCACTTAAACCAGATTTTTGCATCATCATTTCCATTTCTACTTTTGAGTAGCGTGATTCTAAATGAGTTCCAAACTTATCTAGTGAATCATTTCGGATAATAAAAAAAGACTTATTATGGTAAGCGGCAAGCGGCAACTTTAAGGCAGACTTTTTAAAACCCGTCAAGATCATCAATCTCACCAACAAGATCATGGGTAAATAAACCATCACAGCAAGCAAATCACATACTATTGATTTGGCTCTCATAGGCAACCGGCAAACCACTTTTCTTACCAATTCGCCACACCAAAAAAGAAACTTAGAGAAGCTGTCTTTTGACTCAAGGTTGTGATAAAGATAGCAATAGAAATAACCGCCCTTTTTCAGCTTTTTTACGCAGTCTGTCATTGCTTTTTGAGGGTCGGGGGTATGATGCAGCACCCCAACACTCATAACAAAATCAAAAATTTCATCATCAAATGGAATACTTTCTATTGCAGCCTTTGTAAGCCTTACATTTTCTTTGTCTCTTAGCAGGTTATCCGCTGCAAAAATGGAATTGCTGGGATCAATTGCCTCAATAAAGCCCGCCTTATCTGTAAAATATTTAGTCCACCTCCCTGTTCCACATCCAATATCCATCATATAGGTGTTCTTATTCACGATAGCATCGGAAACAATGTCAAAGTATTCTCTTCCACAAGTTTCAATCATTTCATCAGAAAAATATTGAAATTTTAGCCATTCCTCACCAAAAGATTTGACCACTGCATCATCAATATTTTTACCCTCTGTATCAAATACGGCAATTTTTCTATTTTTAGACGATATAACTTTTTCTGGCTCTTTATTATACGAAACCATTCTTAACTCTTCAATTTGGGCAAAAATAATGTATTGGTGCAAAAACCCACTTTTTAAATTCACTAAGAAATACTTGCAACACAATAATAAAGGTACTATTGGAGGATTTCTTGATTTTTACTAAAGACTTTACTCCCTCCCATCTAACAAATTCCCCAATCCGCCCAGGATACTTCCTTCTTCCTTCCTATTAAAAGTACCATACTGCATAATGCGGCCGGCCAACCGGCTGATGGGTAGAGACTGTATCCAAACCTTGCCGGGGCCTCTTAGGGTTGCAAAGAACAGACCTTCGCCACCAAACATCCAGTTCTTGATGCCACGAATAAATTCAATGTTAAAATCTACACCTGCGGTATAAGCAACTATGCATCCCGTATCAATTTTTAATACTTCTCCCGGCTGCAACTCTTTTTCAATAACGTAACCACCTGCATGAACAAATGCCATTCCATCACCTTCTAATTTCTCCATAATGAATCCCTCTCCACCAAAAATGCCTGTGCCTAGTCTGCGTTGAAATTCTATACCGATGCTAACGCCCTTGGCAGCACACAAAAAAGCGTCCTTCTGTGCAATAAGCTTACCTCCAATTTTAGATAAGTCGATTGCTATAATTTTACCAGTATAAGGTGCTGCAAAACTTACATGCTTCTTGCCTTGACCCACATTGGTAAAAGCCGTCATAAATAGATTTTCACCTACCAGCAGGCGCTTACCAGCGCTCAGCAACTTACCAATTAATCCGCCGGATTGCTGCTGGCTGCCATCCCCAAAAATGGTTTCCATCACAATATCACTGTCCATCATCATAAACCCACCCGGCTCTCCTATCACGGTTTCATTGGGATCCAATTCTATTTCTACAAACTGTAACTCTTCGCCATAAATGCGATAATCTATTTCATGGTTGCGTATCATATTGTTCATTTTATCGAAACAAATTTATAATTTAACCATACTTAAAAACAAAAAACCTTGTGAGTGGTGTCACAAGGCTGTAGCTGGCGATTTTTGCCGAATTATTTTTTTGAAAATTTTAGGTTTGAAATTACGCCCTTATTGGTATGCAAACTAAGCTGGTACAAACCTGGTTTCAATCTTTCTACATTTACATTGCATAAATTACTGTTGCTGGTTAGATCACCTGTAACAAGATTATTACGCTTAATTAAATCAGTGATGATTGCTTCAGAAACGAAGGTATTAGCAGGCATCCAAACAAGCAGATTTTTACCGGCAACAGTTGATAAAACCCTTACTTGTTGAGTAAGCTCATTACTATTAAAAGAAACAATGTTAGTGTAAGAAAAGTCACCTTTAGCATCTACAATTTTTAGCCTGTAATAATTGTTGCCTTCAAAGAGATATTTGTCTTTAAAACTATATTGATTTTGTAAATTGCTGCTGCAAGGCAAAGCAGTTACATAACCAAAATTCGCCCCATCTGCACTTTTCTCCAATTCATACCTTGCCACCTTAATTGTTTTTAAGCCATCCCAACTAATTTCAGCAATATTATCATTTGCAAGCTTCGCCTTCAGACTGGGATAAACAAACGAATTGCCGGCCTTTACTGTAGTAAGAATGAGCAAATCTGTTAATGGTTGTGCGGTGCTCGCCAGCATTACAGAAGTCAATGCCGAAGCAATGAATAATCTTTTCATTAATCCTGATTTCATATAAACGGTTTAATTTTCTATAGAGTAAAAAATTCCGTTTTCAGAGGATATGTTTTAAATCAGGTTTTCAGGAGGGACTTAGATTATAGGTCTAAATTAATACGTTTAAAAATATTACACTGTTAATTTTATACCCAGCTATTAATGCTTTTTATGACTTTTTATTGTCTAACTAGTTTTTGATTTTTGATATGCTCATAATTGTGAGCAATAACTTGGATAACAGTTGCAATTCAGCAGATTTTTCAGCATTCACTGTTTTAAAAGCTGCCTGCCAAATAATTACAATGTTGGTAACCTAGATTGTGCCAGTGTATAATTAATTGAAAAACAGCGTATAACAAGTAGGCATTCCCGATTTCATACCGTACACTGGAAAACATTTCTAATTTATAGAAAACAGAAAGCGCCGGTCTTTCTAACCGGCGCCATCAATAATGAGTTCAATTTTTTAGAACCAACTTGAATTCCAGGTATCACCTGCTTTTGATTGTCTCACTTTTCTGCGGTTCACGTCTCTTGAATGCCTAAACATGGTAATGATTACAAGGGGTAGAAAGATAAATGTTAACGGAGGTATACCCATAAAACTGATCCATGGTCCACCATACATCCTGCGCATTGGCCGCTTTAATCTTTCTGCAATCAGGTACATTGCTGGAACCATTACCAGCGTCATAAAGAAAGCGAAGGCCAAACCAAAGATGATTGTCCAGCTTAATGGTTTCCAGAACACAGCATTATCGCCACCAAGGAAAATGCGTGGGTTAAGCTCTGAAAACAGACTAACAAAATTAATATTGAAGCCAGTTGCCAATGGAATTAAGGCTAAGATGGCGGCCATAGCGGTTAACAATACCGGAATGATACGGGTTTTACCTGCCTGTATCACAGCCTCCCTGGTTTTCATGCCACGGGCTCTTAACTCATCAGCAAATTCTATTACCAATATGCCGTTCTTGACCACAATACCTGCAAGACCTACTATCCCAATACCGGTCATTACAACTGATACCGTCATACCTGTTATTGCAAAACCCAGCAGTACACCAATTACACTAAATACAATCTCTGTAAGAATAATTACGGGTTTGCTTACAGAATTGAACTGCAATACCAGAATAAACAGAATCAACAACAATGCAATTACCAGTGCTTTACCAAGGAATGCGCCTGTTTCCTGTTGCTGTTTCCCTTCACCCGTTTGTTTAATTGTTACACCGTCAGGTTTTTGCTTAAAATCTTCAATATGTTTGGCTATCTCGGCATTTACAGCAGTAGGTGTGTAACCAGTAAGTACATTTGAACGCAACGTAATCAAACGTTTTTGATCCTTTCTTTTAACACTGCCGAGTGTACTGGTTAAATCAACATTTACTACACTGCTAATGGGAACACGTTTTACCTGTCCACCACTCGCCATATCTCTAAACACAATCTCCATATTTAATAATTCACTCAGGCTTTTACGCTGCAGCTCCTGGTTCCTTACCTGTATCTTGTATTCATCTTCGCCCTCTTTAATTTTTGACGCTTCTCTTCCAAACAAAGCGGTACGTAGCTGCTGGCCGATCTGTGCGCTGCTTACCCCATTTATCAATGCCCTTTGCCTGTCTACAGTTAAAGTGATTTCCGGATTCTTGAGATCAACATCCATTTTTAATTCTTCCACACCCGGCACATTTACTGAATCAAGGTAATTCTTAAGGTTTACCGCAGTTTTGATAAGAACATCAAATTCCTCGCTTGCTACTTCAATGTTAACTGGAGGATCTGTTGGCGGACCGCCTTTTTCCTGGTCTACTGAGATTTCTGCTCCGGGAATACCTTTCAATGAATTCCTTATGGAATCAAGATAAGGTTTGGTTGATTGCCCATGCCGCTTTTCAAACTCAACAAAAGAAACCTGGATTCTTCCTAACTCACTTCTTGTACTTCTGTCGCCACTTGTAGGATCACTTGCGCCTACAGCTACATTGGTAATTACACTTTCTACCAAAGGATTATTCTTATCCTTTGTGATTCCAAGCACCCGGTTCACTTTTGTTTCCAAAGTATGTGTAATAGAATCCGTATAATCTACAGACGTACCCACAGGCAGTTTAAGATAAACATATATATAATTGGGATCACCCTGCGGAAAGAAAACCACCGGCACCTTTCTTGCCCCAAAGAAAATAAAAGTGAGAATTAATAATACTACCGTACTCAATAAAAGATGTACCGGCCTCCATCCTTTCAATGCCCATCTTAACAGATTTTCATAATGGCTCATGATCCAGGGAAGGGCTCTGTTTTGGAATTTATGAATGGCTGTATCCAAAACATATTTATTCAGGATAACCAACAGGGCAAAGAATAACAACAGGTTGCCAAAGAAATGAAAGGCTGCACCCGGACTAACGATATCCTCTCCGGTAACTATTTCAGTTACGGCGGCATTTTTTGACATCCCAATAATGTTGAGCAAAATGCCAACACCAATTATTGTCCAAAATATAGGCTTCTTAAAAATCGCTGACCGTGGCTCTTTTGCATGCTCTTCATGATTCATAAAGTCTACGGCAAATACCGGATTCATGATGAATGCAACAATTAGTGAAGCAGATAAGGTGAAGATGAGCATGGTGGGCAGGTAAATCATAAACTTACCGATGATGCCCGGCCAAAAAAGCAATGGAACAAATGGGGCAAGCGTGGTAAGTGTTCCCGATAGTACCGGGTACCATACTTCGCCGGCTGCCATCATTGCACTTTGCTTTGATGATATTTGCCCACGCCCCTGGCTGAATATGCGGTGGGTATTTTCAATTACCACAATGGCATCATCCACAATGATACCAAGGCCGAATAACAGGGCAAAGAGTACAATAAAGTTGAGGGTTACATGTGTACCCACTATCAGATCCGCTGCTGGCAAAAACATAAAAGCCACAAACATACTCAGGGGAACACTCAACGCCACAAAGAATGCATTGGTAACACCCATAAAGAACATGAGAATAACTAACACCAATAAAAATCCGATTACAATTGAGTTCACCAGGTCATTAAAGGATGTCCTGGTTTGTTTGCTTTGATCACCCGTAATAACCACTTTTAAATCCTTCGGGAAAATTGTAGCCTGGAGTTCCTTAACAGTAGCTTTTATAGCATCACTTGTTTCAATCAGGTTTTCACCTGCACGCTTGATGATATTAAGTGTGATAACATTCTTCCCGTTTAACCTTGCATAACTTTCTCTCTCTTTAATGGTATCTTTAATAACGGCAATATCTTTTAAGTAAATAGGTGCGCCAGACGTATTACGAACCAATACCTGCTCAATATCATAGGCTGTTTTAAACTGGCCTTTTAGCTGCAGGTTACGTTTCATATTACCTACATCCAGCAAACCTCCACTGATATCAAGGTTTTCACGAGCAATGGCACCTGCTATATCATCAAAAGTTACGTTAGCCGCCTGCATGCGATAATTGTCTACGTTCACCTGGAATTCTCTTTCTGGTGCTCCAACCATATCAATGCGGTTGATTTGAGATAACTCTTCAAATTTATCCTTCAAATCATCCGCATATTTCTTTAAGCGGACCATATCATAATCACCGCTCACATTCACATACATGATCGGTTGATCACTGATATTTACTTCCAGCACTGACGGTTCCTGTGTTAGATCCGTGGGCAAATCTTTTTTTGCTTTGTCTACAGCATCTTTTACTTTCTGCAGCGCCACGTCCGTTTTTACATCCGTTTCAAACTCTACAATGATCGCAGAATAGTCCTGCTGGCTGGTGCTAGTAGTCTTATTAATCTTGACACCGGTAATACCTTTGATCTGCTTTTCAATTGGCTTGGTTACCAGGTTTTCAATATCCTTTGGCGAGTTTCCTACATAAATAGTTTGTACATAAATGGTAGGAATAACTATATCAGGGAACTGCTCTTTAGGCAATGTGATAAACTGGTACACACCAGCCAAGGTTACAAATAACATCAGCAGGTATATAGACGATTTATTTTTTATTGACCAGCTGGTAGGGCCAAACTCTTTAACCTTTTCCTTAAAATTTTCAATTAAACTCATACAAATAGTTTTGTGCGGCACATTTATAAGCTGTGTGCTGAAATTGATTTTATACTTCTTACTGTTGAATGGTGATTACCTGGCCATCGTATAAACTCTGGAAACCCTCGGTTATCAACACATCACCCGCCTTTAAACCTGTTTTTATTTCAAGCATATCTCCGTTTAGTAAACCGATGTTAACCGGTCTTTTACGTGCTACCATTTTACCATTCTCTGTTACTGCTACCATCACAAATTTTCCTTTCTCATCATTTTGCAGCGTAGCTACCGGCACCACCAGGCTATTTGCAGCAGCATAATCTTTTATCTTGAGTAATGCTATTTGATTAGGCCTTAATGAGGTACTTGTCGGCAGCTTTGCTTCCACCACAAATCCCCTGCTCAATGGATCTATAGAAGCACCCACAAAACTTACGGTTGTCGTAAATGTTTTATTGATGTCAGGAACAACGATGTTTACCTGCGTTCCTTTACTGACATTATTCAAATAATTTTCCGGAATGATGCCGCTAACTTTCAATGCACTATTGTTTACAATTTTTATCTGCGGCCCTTGTGCAGTTGCCCCCTGGAATGTTTCGCCTACACGAATGTTTACATCATCTGCTACACCGTTTACATCACTGTACACATTAGTTGCATTCAATTGCTCCTGCACCGTTTTTACATTTTCTTCCTGCGCTTTTAAACTAGTTTCAAGTGTAGCTACATTATTTTTTGCGGTGATCAACTGTACTTCAGTTCCTATATTCTGATCCCATAAATTTTGCTGACGTTGATAAAGATTTTTTGCATAACTCAACTGTGTTTTGGTTGTTTCCAAAGCAGTTTTTGCTGCTGCCAAAGCTTGTCGCTGCAGAGCATCGTCCAGTTTTAAAAGTAATTGGCCCTTTTTTACAAGTTGGCCCTTTTTAATGTATACTGCTTTCACTTGTGCAGGACCAAGCCTGGGGCTGATATAGCTGATATTTTCTGATTCGATTTTTCCCTGCAGTTCTATAAAATGATTAAAATCTGCTTCAGCAATTTTTTGTACGGCCACCAGTTTAGGCTTTTGTGCATTAGCCGCAGAAGTATCCAGTTTATTGATCTCATCCTGCAAATTTTTCATTTGCTGATCTAATTTGTCTTTCTGGCCCTTCAATTTTTCCAGCTCCCCTTTTTTATCGTTCAATGCCGCATTCTTGTCTTTGCTGCTGTCTCCACAGGAAGAAAAAATGGCCAGTGCTGCTACTATAAAAAAATATTTTTTCATTATCCGGTATTTTATTGATTTAGTTAGTTAATGGTGATTATAATTTGCCTGTTGCTTTGAGTAAATCAGTTTTTGCAATTACGGCATCGTAAAGCGCATTGATATAATTGGTTTGTGCAGTTTTTAAATCTGTTTCTGCTGTGGTTATATCAGTGGAAGACCCTGTTCCTATCTCATACTTTTTCTTTGTTTGACCATACACGGTTTCTGCCAGTTGCATATTTTGCTTTTGATAGTCCATAGCTGCAATAGCTGTGGTAAAATTATTTTTTGCCGTGGCTACATCGTTGTCAATTGATATCTGCAAACCTGCCAACTGGTTATTGGTTTGTTGCAGTGCAAGCTTGGCCTGCTGTATTTGCGCCCTGGTAGAAAAGCCCTTAAATATTGGAATGTTAAGGGTAAAACCAATATACGAAGTGGTAAACCAGTCTTCTTTTTTGCTAAAGAAGTTAAAGCTGTTGCGCTGCGCCTGTTTTGAATAGTTAGCCACAAAACTCAATGTTGGAATCTGGCTAAGTTTATACCTTTTCACATTGTACCTGTTCAAATCATTGGCAAGTGACAAAAGCTGGTAATCCTTTCGGTCAGTATATTGATATTGGGATCCTTCCAGCACATTTGATTTAATTACATTTTCGTCTAAGGTATCCGTTAGTACAAGACTGTCTTTTATTGGCATTCCAATCAGAACCTTCAAACCATTGTAGCCGTTAGCTACCATATTCAGCACTTTTTCTTTTTCTGTTTGCAGGTTTACCAATTGTACATTTAGCTTATCTACATCCAGTTTTTCCACAAATCCATTATCATACATCACTTTAGTGTCATGTGCTAATTTTTCAAGCCTGCTGATATTGGCATCTAGCAATCGAATTTGCGTTTTACTTACTACTAGTTGGTAATACACTTTGTAAATATTAGTCTTAATAGTCTCCTGCGTTACTTCAGCAGCTTTTGCCCTATAGTCGATACTTGTTTTTCTTGCCTGCAGGCCTACAAAAACTTGTCCATCGAAAAGGATCTGGTTTAGTGTTACTCCACTGTTTACTGAATACTTAGTACCAAAGCGTACAGGAATAAAGGTTCCTGCCGGTTGTCCAAAAAATTCGCCGGGAAGCAGATTTGTGGGAATACTTAAATAGTCTGTCAGATTGGTGTTTGAACTCACCTGCGGTAATGCAGCTGAAGTTGTCTGCCGGTTGCTTTGTTCCTGTATGGCAATATCCAGCAAAGCATTCTTTACCTGCACCGCATTTTTCATTCCATAATCTACGGTTTGCTGTAAAGTGAATTGATTGATGTTTTGTGCGTTTCCGGCTATACTTATACCACACAAACCAATTGCTACAATTAAAATTTTCATGTAGGTAATTTTATTTCTTTGAATTGATTCCATTATTTTTTAATCTATCCTCGTGATATTTCGATATTAGCTTGTGCCCTTTTGGAGAAGCGAGGCCAAATAGAAAAAGTTCTGTTAACTCTATTTCTACATCTACCATCCTGTACTTTGATTTTGGAAACAATTGCTGGTTAAAGGCCAGCAGCATATTCTCTAATCTTGCTTTTACTACTATATCCACGTTGATATCTTCCCGGTAAATGCCAGCTGCTATCCCTCTTTCAATATTATCTGTTAATACTTCGTACAAAAAATTGTACTTAAACTGCTGAAACTTTTGAAAGGAACGGGGATGGAATTTCTCCATATCATACAGTACGGCAGGGTTCATATTCTGCAGCATCTCCTGCAGCATTTCTATTGCCAGGTAAGCTTCATGAACAGGATCATTTGCGCTGGTTCTTTGCGCCTTACAAAAAGTTTTGTTTTCTTCTAGCTTATCTTCTATTACGGCATCCACCAATTCATCCTTATCCGCATAGTATTGATAAATGGTCTTTTTACTCATGCCAAGGGCCGTTGCAATATCATCCATACTCACACTCCTGATACCATATTGCATTATCAGGTCATGCGCTTTCTGCCTTATTCTTTCAGGAATTTCCATTTTCACAAATTGGAGGACAAAACTAAGGAAACTTTAAATGTAACCAAAGTTCCCATCAGCAATTTTTACCATTCCTAACATTTATTTCATATTCCCGCATGCATGGCCGAAGCTTTATCTTTGATTTTCAACATTGAGTTATGAAAAAACCTTTTGATTACCGGAGGCTATTGGCCATTTTCCTGCAGGGTATATTGATATTAGCACCCATTACCATCACCATTTGGGCTATAACTGCAGCTTTTAATTTTATAGACGGCATTTTGCCCAATTTTGTTCATAATATATTCCCCACACTGATGGAGGATAAAAACGGCAATATTCGCCGGATACCTGGTGTTGGTTTTATCCTGGTGATATTATTTGTACTGTTTATCGGTTATATATCGTCTTCCTTTGTTTTTAGCAGGCTGGTAGTGGCATTTGACAAATTGCTTGAAAAAACACCGGGCATTAAATTTATCTACTCAACGCTAAAAGATTTTTTTGAGGCATTTGCTGGTGAAAAGAAAAAATTCACTACCAATGTACTAGCTAATGTAGACGACAATGATGTTTGGCGGGTAGGTTTTGTAACGCAGGAAGACATGGTAGAATTTGGTTTTAAAGACTATGTTGCTGTCTATATACCCATGGCATATTCAGTAGCAGGGAACGTGTATATCATCCCTAAAGAAAGGATACGACCCATTACCAATATCAGTGCAACTCAAACTATGAAGTTTGCTGTGAGCGGCGGTGTAACACAGGTGGAAGAATAGTACAGTATACTTATGTGAGAAAAAATTTTGTAGCTTACAGCAGCAGTTAGCATGAGAAAATTCTTACCACATATTTTATTTACAGTGATGCTTTCGATGGTTTACCAAAACAGCTTTTGCTGGGGCTTTTTTGGCCATCGCAAAATCAATTATTACGCAGTGTTCTTGCTGCCACCAGAAATGATGCTGTTTTACAAAAAGAACATCGCATTTTTGGAAGAACATGCTGTTGACCCCGATAAACGCCGCTATGCAGTACCAGACGAAGCAGCAAGGCATTA
>CAZDHQ010000061.1:9864-11153 GCA_964505135.1 uncultured Ferruginibacter sp. | reverse complement strand
ATAGATATTACGAACATCATCATCTGCCAGTAATACCGTTTTATTCTTCAATACATTTTCCTGCAGGATAGAACTTTCAAAATTAGCAATGCGTTTATTTTGCTGCTCCTGTACCAGGTGAAGGAACAAAGACACTTCATCCAGTATACGCTGGTAAGAGTTGGCCGTTTTCATTACAATACTATCCGCATATTTCTTAATCTTAAACTCCTCCGGTTGAGATAAACTTTTTCCTGTAAACAAAATGATCGGCAAATCTTCCAGTCCTTCATTCTGGCGAATGGTGCCAAGCAATTGATCCGCATTTTTATCAATAGTACTTGCGTCCAGTATTACACAGTCTACTTCCTTTTTGTACAGCGACTGTACACTTTCATTTAGATTCTGAAAAATTTCTGTATGCACATTGTAAGTGCCTAAATAATAAGCCAATGCTTTGGCATGTTTATAATTGTCTTCAATGATCAGGACTTTATTTTCTCTCTTGTTGAGTACATATTCAATCTTATCAAATATAGTGTTGAGCTTTTCAAATGCCACAGGTTTATTAATAAAGTCAACAGCTCCTTTCAGCAGGCTTTCTTTTTTTACCTCAAAAGAAGACATCATATGTACCGGTATATGCCTGGTGTGAATATTGCTCTTCAATGCCTCCATCACCTGCCAACCGGTTTTTACAGGCAGTTGTACATCCAATAAAATACCCACAGGTAAATACTTTGCCGCCAGTTCAATTCCCACATCTCCCCTTACTGCCACTACTCCCTTATAACCCTTTTGTCTTGCATAATCCAGCAATGCTGTAGCAAAATGAACATCGTCTTCAATTATCAATATCACTTTATCTGCTCCTGTGATAGATGCTCTGTCATCTGCTATATCATCCGGAATTTTTTCAGCGATGAATTGCTTATTAATTGCATCATTGTCTTCGTCAGGGGTTGCAGGTTCAATAAGTGCAGTAGCCTTTATGGACTTTTCTTTTACTGGTTGTTTTATTTCGGTGTGTTTAACAGGAATGCAGCAGGTGAATTCACTACCCTCTCCCTGCACACTGTGCAAGGTAATTTCACCACCCAATAATTTAGATAACTCACGGCTGATAGAAAGGCCAAGGCCTGTACCACCATACTTGCGGCGGGTAGAACCATCTTCCTGTTGAAATGCTTCAAAAATTAAATCCTGCTTATCAGGACTAATACCGATACCTGAATCTTTTACACTAAAACAAATAAAGCCAGGTCTGTCTGCAGGTGTATGAATGTTAAGATGAATTAATCCTTCCGATG
>CAZDHQ010000061.1:4811-9854 GCA_964505135.1 uncultured Ferruginibacter sp. | reverse complement strand
ATAAATTCTTTAGAATTTGCTCTAAGCGCATGCGATCTGTTTCAATGATCTCAGGCACTTCGGCACTGGAAATGATCCTCCACTCCAGTCCACGCTCTTTTGCCACAGGTTCAAACAAAGCGTTGATAGCTGATATTACATCTGCAACCTTTACCGGCATATATTCAATCGTCATCTTACCAGACTCAATCTTTGAAATATCCAATATTTCGTCAATCAATTGAAGCAACCCATTGCCTGATGTTTGTATCACTTTTGCATACTGCACCTGTTCTTCAGTAAGATTTTTTTCATTGTTTTCAGCCATCAATCTAGAGAGCAATAAAATAGAGTTGAGCGGCGTACGCAATTCATGACTCATGTTTGCCAAGAACTCTGATTTGTATTTTGTTGAGAGTTGCAGTTCTGCGGCCTTCCTTTCTATTTCTGCATTTTTTTGCATGATTAGTTGATTGCGCTGCTCCAGTGCGGCTGATTTTTCTTCCAGCAACGTATTTGTTTCGATCAATTCTTCTGATTGCACTTTTAATTCTTCTTCTGATGTTTGCAAATGCTGGGTTTGAGCTTCCAGTTCTGCATTAATCTGTTCCAGCTCTGTTTGTTGCGCCATTAATTCTTCTGCCTGTGATTGCGTTTCTTCCAGCAACTCCTGCACCCGCTGACGATTGCGAACCGTATTAATTGCTACAGCAATATTATCTGCCGCAGCTTTAAAGAAATCCAATTCTTTTTTGGTATAAGCTTGCAGAGAGCCAAGTTCAACCACACCTTTTAATGTAGTTTCAAAGATTAATGGGAACAAAACAATATTAGATGGTTTCAATAAACCGGCGGAATAACTAATATTAAAATCCTCTGCTTTAATATCAGTTAACAATAACTGTTTTTTTTGCTGTGCACACTGGCCTACTGCGCCTTCACCCAGTTTTACCTTTTTTCTTGAATCAACATTTTCTAAAGCATAGCCATTCTCCAGCACCAGTGTTTGATCATTTTCTCTTACATAAAGAGCACCTACCTGGCTGTTCGTGTATTCGGCTACGTAAGCAATTATTTTCTGTGTAAGCGAATGCAGGTTATCATCTCCAATAATAGCCTCGTTTAAACCAGCCACTCCAGTTTGCAACCATTCTTTTTCTGATAGTGTATCAAAAGCTTTTTGTAATGAGGCTGCCATTTTATTTAATGCACCGGAAATATTGCCCAGGCTATCTGTTTGTGTGTCATCCACTCTCACACTATAATCACCTGCAGAAATTTTATTAGACACATCCCGTATTGTTTGAATCCGATGGCTAATAGCTGCATCTTTTTTAATCAACTCTTCCTGCAGTTTTAATCTTATAGAAATATCCCGGTTCATATTCAAATAAAAAACCACCGTGATTAAAATTGCCAGCAACGCAGCTACAACAATCAGTACGGGCGTGTAGTTAGAGAAATAAGTGAGGCTTGCGTTTCGCTGTTGCAATAGCATTTCTTCCTTTGCACTCATCATGGCTACCATTTGTCTCACACTATCCATAAATACTTTTCCTGCCTTCAAATCCTCTATGTCTATCTTTCCATTTACTCTTCTTTGATCTATTAAAGCCTGCAACTTTGAAAAGCGTTTATGAATGTGGGTACTTAGTCTTATAATATTCTGCTGTTGTTCTTCATTGTCTGCAGTTAGCATCTTTGCCGTATCCAGCAGGTTATTGATTTTTGCATAAGATCCATTGTAAGGGTCTAAAAAATCGGGAATACCAGTGAGTAAAAAACCACGCTGCCCGGTTTCAGCATCCTTCATAGAAGAAAGTGTTTCTTCCAATGTTCTAACCACTTTGGTGGTATGCGCCACCAGGTCAGAACTCTTGAGCAGGTTTTTGATACTAACAAAAGAAGCAATGGTACTCACCAGCAGTATTAATAATGAAATACCAAATCCAATAATAAGGTTACGCTTAAGCGATAGTTGCATACAGGGGTCGTTTAGAATATAATGGTTTAATTGCTGATCAACGGAATTGTAAAATAAAAAAGAGACCCTTTGCCCAGTTCGCTTTCCACACCAAAATCCGCATGGTGCCGCTGCAGAATCTCAGCACAGATGTACAGGCCGATGCCGAGCCCCTGTGCATAACGGGAGGCTTCATTTACACGGTAAAATTTTGAGAAAACATTGGCCTGCATTTCCTCTGATATGCCAATGCCCCAGTCTTTTACACCCACAAATAATTTATTGCCGGGTCTGACTTCTGTAATCACTTCCACTGCTTTATTACGTGGTGAATATTTTATAGCATTGCTGATAAAATTGATGATTACCTGCTCCAGTCTTAAAGCATTAGCATTGATACGGGCTGTAACTTTTTTATTGTAGATGATGTTGACGTCTGGATAAATGAGCCGAAGCATTTCAATGGTAGTGAGCAGCATGTTAGCAAAATCCATTTCCTGCAGTTCAAATTTCAATTTGCCATTTTCAATCTTGGATATATCAAGTAAATCATTCACCAAGCCGTCCAGTTTGTTTACCTGTATCAGCACACGGTCTACAAATTCTTTTGTTTCATTACCACTTACCACAGATTCCAATAACTGTACATATCCTTTGATGCTGGTAAGCGGTGTTTTTAATTCATGGCTTACCATTCCGATAAAATCATCTTTTCTTTTAACAGCTTGCTTTTGTTCTTCAATATCAGTGAAGGTGCCAACCCATTTTACTATCGCACCATTTTCTTTCACCGGCACTACTCTTAGTAAATGATAGCGAAATTCATCTGCATTCTTTTTTGTAATTCGTAGCTCCAGTTCAAGCGGCTTTCCCTCAGCCAGCATTTTCTTCCATTCATGCGCCATGCAGGCATCCTGCTCATGTACTTTGGGAAATTCGCTGAGTATATTGGAATAGCGATACCAGTGTTCGTTCACAAAATCAATGGTGCCATCTGCGGTAGAAGTAAATGCCACCTGCGGAATAGAAGCAAGAATGCTGTTGAGTTCCTGTGCTTTTTCCTGTATCTGCTGCTGTGCTTTTCTTCTAAACGCTACTTCACTTTGCAGTTTTTGTTGTGCTTCATTCAGCAACCTGTTTTGTTCATAAAGGCGATGAAAGGTTTTTACTTTCAATAATAAAATATCAGCATCAATTGGCTTTACGATATAATCAATGGCGCCTGATGAATATCCTTTGGTGATGAAACGCTTCTCTGTATTCACTGCCGATAAAAACAAGATGGGAATATCCATGGTGCTTTTATTGCCTGATAGAAATTCAGCTACTTCAAAGCCATCCATACCGGGCATTTGCACATCCAATATGATCAGCGAATACTTATTTTTCAAGGTCTTCTTCAATGCTTCTTCACCGCTGGATGCTGTATCAACAGGGAATGAATGCAATTGCAGAATAGACTTAAGCGGTAGAATATTTTCCGGCCTGTCGTCAACGATCAGTATCATAATGTAGCGGTAGTTTATCTCCCAATAAAAAAAATCAAAACCTGCAATTCAAATACAATTGCAAAAGGGCATACGGATGCCAGGCATTAACAACGGGGATATTAAGGAAAACGATACGGTATAAACAGGGTTTATACTATTTGGTCCTGGAATTTATAACCAGGGAGCAAATTAATAAAATAAATGTGGAACCGCTTTGCTATTTATGCTTTTTCATCTTCAGGATAAACCAAACCAACTTGCCTGCGCACTTCCATCATAATTTCCTGCAAACGCTGACTTGCGGATAAAGGCATTACACTGCTTTCCGTCATGCCTTTTAAAAGACAGTCAGTTACTTCCTGTGTTTCAAAATTATAGCCATGTGTACTGCGGCTGTCTTTAAATGTTTGCACCAATTGCATTTCTTCATTATACAAGCTGGCTTCCGGCGCTTTAAAGAACATAGGAATTTCAATATAGCCTTTATCACCATACACAAAGGCTTTCACCTGTGTTTTAGCAACCATCGTAGTAAATAAACTGGCAACTACATTACCATACTTTAATACAATGCCCGTGCTTTCATCCACATGCGTTGGGCCAATAATACCGGAAGCCATGATGCTGTCCGGTTGTTGATTCATAAAAAAATTTGCGAAAGCGATTGGATAAATACCCAAATCAAGCAAGGCACCACCGGCGAGTTTGATATTGTATAATCTTCCTTCGGGATTAAATTCCATTGAAAAACCAAAATCTGCCTGCAATGCTTTAATGCTTCCAATGCGGCCATCAACAATCCACTGCTTTGCTTTGATGATGGCTGGTAAAAAATAAGTCCACATGGCTTCCATTAAAAAAACCTTCTTCTCTCTTGCTACCTGTGCTAACTCTTCAAACTGTTGCTGATTAACTGTTATAGGTTTTTCACACAATACTGCTTTCCCATGCTGCAGGCAAGCCAATGTTTGTTCGTGATGAAAGTTATGGGTAGTGGCAATATAGACTGCTTCAACAGAATCGCTACTATACAACTCATCGTAGCTCATGCATTGCGGAATATTATATTTAGCTGCAAATTCTTTTGCTCTTTCGGCATCAGATGAAGCCACTGCAATCAGTTCAGCGTTCTTTATTACAGCAAAGTCCTGCGCAAACTTGTGTGCTATTTTTCCTGCTCCTAATATGGCCCAGCGAATCTTGTTATTGTTACCCATTAATTTTGTTTTTAAAATATACTATAGATTGTTGGCTTAGATCATTCCAATTTTTAACTTCATATATCAATCAACTTAAAACACCTGCATACTTATGAAGTTTCAATTTAGCATTAAGCGCTTTTTAGTTTGGCTCATCATCGGGTTTATTATATCTTTTGTTTTTGGTTATTTTTATTACGATTCGTTCAACCTTGCAATACTACTTAGATTATTTTTTGTTGCTGCAATCAGTTCCTTAGCAATGAGTTTCTTAACACAGCCCAAGCAATAAGTGGTTTCGAAAATAACAAATTTCAAACGGCTAATGATATCAGCCAAATAATCAACTGCACAGTTAATCCCATTATTAACGTAGCAGTACTATACACTTTTAATGCAGCTGCCGTGGTTA
>CAZDHQ010000061.1:0-4801 GCA_964505135.1 uncultured Ferruginibacter sp. | reverse complement strand
ATTGGAGAACCTGCTAATCACCCAAAAATAAGCATCATTGGCATGGCTTACTACCATACTACCGGCTCCCATGCTTAATATAGCTAAAGTGATTTCGCTGCTGCTGTGCAAGCCCAGTTGTGCCAACAATGGTGTAACCAGGGAAGCAGCCGTGATGATAGCAACAGTAGAAGAACCCTGCGCTGTTTTTAAAATGGCTGTGATGATGAACGGGAAAAAGATACCTAATGAAAAACCTTTCAGCAGGTCGCCTAAATTTTTTCCCATACCTGTGGCCTGCATCATTTCACCAAACATACCACCGGCTGCAATAATGGCCAGGATCATTCCTGCTTTTTCAACTGCTTCTGCCAACCAGTGAGATACAGATGAATTATTTTCTTTTTTGATCAACAGGAACGATGCAAGCAATGCAATCAGCAAAGCGATTTCCGGGCTGCCAACAAAAGAAATGATTTGATAAAAAATACTTTGTGTGGCAATGTCAACTTCCAATGTCAACAGTGATTTAGCTGCGATTAAAATAATCGGTAATACTACTGGTAAAAAAGAAAGTCATGCTGCAGGTAACTGTTTTACTTCTGCATTAACTTCTTCCTGTGCGATGTATTCATGCGTAGTTTTTTTCCCACGATGATTGCTCCATAAAAAACCAACGATGGCTGCAGGTATAGCCAATGCAATGCCCCAGAGCATTACCCTGCCAATATCACCACCTACAGTACCCACGGCTGCGGTAATACCTGGGTGCGGTGGAACCAAACAATGCACCGCATACAAGGAAGTGGCCAATGCTGCTGCCATCACCGGCATTCGATGATTCGTTTTTTTAACAAGTGAATGATTGAGTCCACTTAAAATGATAAAGCCGCTATCGCAGAAAATGGGCAGCCCAACAATAAAGCCGGTGAGTGCAATCGCAAATGGTGCGTTTTTTTCTTTAACTGTTTTTAAAATACGGTTGGCCATGCTGATGGTGGCGCCTGTTTTTTCCAGTATCACACCCAGCGATGTACCCAGGATGATGAGCAGGCCTATCTTTTCCATCGTATGACCAAAGCCGGTCTTCAATATAGAGACCACATTGTTCAATGGCATGCCACTCAGTAAACCCACTCCTATAGCTGCTGCCAGTAATGCAAAAAATGCATGCAGTTTTTTATAAGCCGTTATCCATACAATAAAGAGGATGCTGGCTACTAAAAGAAAAAGCAGGTAGTAGGTGTTGAACATTTTATAATTGTCAATATTTATTTTGAACTAACGATGATGGATGACTGCGGTAATCCTGCTGCCCTGGCTGTTAGTGTAATCACTCCAACTTTTCTGGTGGATTGTAACACGGCAAGCGCCAAGCCGTTAAATGCTTTTTTATTATTTGCTTTAAAGGAAGAGAGATCAGTTTGGCAACCGTTATCTACACCAGCAATAAAGCCTGCACCTTTGATGTCAAACTGGATTAAGTTGTTTGCATCCGGCACCAGGTTGCCCTCCTTGTCTACAATCTTTACAGTTACAAAAGAAAGATCATCTCCATTTGCTTTGATGATATTTCTATCAGCCGATAAAATGATTTTTGCTGGTCTGCCTGCAGTTTTTATTTCCTGCGTCAGTACTACCTTTCCATTCTTTCTCGAAACAGCTTTCACCACGCCGGGCTCATATTGTACTCTCCACATTACATGTAAATCATCGCCTGTTTTCCTTTTCACGCCCTGCGATTTCCCGTTGATGAACAATTCCACATCATCTGCATTGTTGTAATAAGCCCACATGTCAATGGTTTGCCCTGCCTGCCAGTTCCAGTGAGGGAAAAGATGCAGAACGGTTTGATTGGTAAATAAACTTTGGTACAAATAGTATGCATCTTTTGGAAAGCCTGCCAAATCAACGATACCGAAATAAGAACTTCTTGCAGGCCACGGGTAAGGTGTTGGTTCACCAATATAATCCATACCCGTCCAGGTGTACATGCCGCTTACATTATCATTCTTCAATAATGATTTTATGGTCTCTTCATGTGTGCTGCCCCAGGGTGCACTGCAGTTTTCATATGCAGAACAGGTGAAATCAGCATTACCAGTAGTGAATGGAATATCCCACCTGATGGGCCAGCGGCGGATACTGTCTGATGGCATATCATAGTGACGTCTTGTTTGCAATGCCGATACACTTTCTGTAGCAATGAATGCTTTCTTGCCCCAATATTTTTGTACACTATCTGCAGGCCACATGGTATGGTTATAATTATAGCCAATGATGTCCGCAACATTTGCCTGTAATAACCTGTTCCAGGGTTTTACCTCGTTATTGGCAGTAAGCGTTGGCCTGCTGTCCAGGCTTTTTACTACGTTACACATGTCTGTTAGTAAAGCTTTAATGGCT
This sequence comes from uncultured Ferruginibacter sp., assembly GCA_964505135.1. Classification (GTDB taxonomy): domain Bacteria; phylum Bacteroidota; class Bacteroidia; order Chitinophagales; family Chitinophagaceae; genus Ferruginibacter. Next base: position 2,416 of record CAZDHQ010000061.1, on the reverse strand, counting down.
GGATATTCATCATCATTACCCCATTGCTCCGGTATTTCATTACCTACACTCCATATAAAAACAGCGGGATGATTGCGGTCTCTCATCACCTGGTCGGTTAGATCTTTTTTATACCATTCATCAAAGTATTGGCTGTAATCATGCTCAGATTTTTTTCTTCGCCACATATCAAATGCTTCATCCATTACAATAAAGCCCATTTGATCACAAAGATCCAGTAGTTCCGGCGCCGGCGGATTATGGGATGTACGAATGCCATTGATACCCATGCTTTTCATCAATTGTAATTGTCTTTCCAGCGCTCTTGTATTAATGGCTGTTCCAAGACATCCCAAATCATGGTGGAGGCAAACGCCGATGATCTTAACATGTTTATCGTTCAAAAAAAATCCTTTGTCTGCATCAAAATGAAAGGTACGGATACCAAAGCTGGTGCTGTATTCGTCTGAAACCTTGCCATTGCTGATCACTTTGGTAACCGCTTTATACAGGTAAGGATTTTCGATACTCCATAATGTTGGCTTGCTGATGATGAATTGTTGCGCTGCTTCAATGGCAGCAGCATCACTATTAATTTTACTGGTAGCTGTGGCAATGAGCTTTCCTTCTTTGGAGTAAATAGCCGTAACAATATCACAGGCACCCTTACTACCGGTAACGGATGTATTAATTTTAATAGACGCTTTTTCAGTGCTTACATCCGGCGTGGTAATATAAGTTCCCCACTGGCTTACGTATTTCTTCCCTGTCTTTACCAGCCAAACATTCCTGTAAATACCACTGCCGCTGTACCAGCGACTGTTGGGTTGATCACTGTTATCAACCCTTACAGCAATGGTATTTTTTTGATTGCCAAAGTGCAGGTAAGGAGTTAAATCATACCGGAAAGAAATATAACCATTGGGCCGCTTGCCCAATGAATGACCATTAATAAATACTTCGCTGTTCCTGTACACCCCATCAAAGTCAATAAAAATATGCTGTGATTGATCGGATGAAGGCAACGAAAACGTTTTACGGTACCAGCCAATGCCACCACGCAATGCACCACCGCCATTACCTGTGGGGCTGGTGCTATCAAAAGGTAATTCAATACTCCAGTCATGCGGCAGGTTTAATTTTCTCCATGCAGCATCATCAAAAGCTGCATCAGCAGCGGCCGCATTATCGTTATTCAAAATAAATTTCCAGTCTGTGTTAAATTGTTGCCTGTTGGCAGGTTGAGGATAAACAATATTGAAATACATGAAAGCAAGAGCGGAGAGGCAAATCATCTTTTTCATCTTATCCTGATTTATTTCGTAAGCAGCATCCAGAGGGCCGGTAAGCAGTGTATAAAAGTAACATAAAGGCGCTATACTAAAATTATCTATCTTGCCCCAACCAGAACAAATTATGCAGGGTTCTTTTGTTTCAACTATAAAACTACTGGCATTGAATTTGAAAATAAATTTTAGCGAAACTTATTTTCGTTTAAGCATTAACCGTTACCTTCATTCGCTTTAAACCAATTTATTACATGGACTTACTGGACGATTACTTACAGGTAAAGAAATCTACATTGCCTAATGCAGGAAAAGGATTGTTTACAAAAAAATTTATTCCAAAAGGAAGCATCATAACCGAATACAAGGGTAAGATCACTAACTGGAAAGACACGGATCATGATGAGGGTAGAAATCCCTATGTATTCTATGTAAGCAGGAACCATGTAATTGATGCCAAGGGAGAAAAAAATGCATTTGCCCATTACGCCAATGATGCAAGAGGCTTTAAAAGAATACCCGGTTTAAATAACAATGGCATTTACATTGTAAAAAACAAACGTGTTTTTATACAAGCATTGAAAGATATTCAACCGAAGGAAGAAATTTTTGTGGCTTACGGAAAGGAGTACTGGGATACGATGAAAGAAAACGGGAACATATAAAAGTGCTGTTACTTCAGCAAACCAATGAGTTCTTCAATGAAAGAGAACTGGCTTATAATAATTTTTTCTTTTGCTTCATTAACCGTAAACCATCCTGCCTTATCAATTTCAGGAAAGTGTTGCTTTTTACCTGATTTGGGTGGCCATTCCATTTCAAAGAGATTGCTTTTGATAGACGATATATCAATATCTTTTTCTACTGCCCATGCATAAATTAACTTACCTGATTTTTGTTTGGCTGGGGTGAGTGGTAAAAATTTTCCACTAATTGACAAACCCGTTTCTTCTTCAAATTCTCTTTTAGCCGCAGCCAATGGTTCTTCTTCATCTGTAAACTCACCTTTGGGTATAGACCATGCACCTGCATCTTTGTTTTTCCAAAAGGGCCCGCCGGGATGCACCAGCATCAACTGGAGTTCACTTTGAAGTTTTCGATAGATAAGAAGCCCGGCGCTTTTTTTCATAAGCACATGCAATGTTTCAAAA
>CAZDHQ010000060.1:0-11202 GCA_964505135.1 uncultured Ferruginibacter sp. | reverse complement strand
GAGCACTACAGCAATGCAGTTGGCCATTGATGCGTTCGGTCCAATTGCTGATAATGCAGGTGGTATTGCTGAAATGAGTGAGTTGCCAAAAGAGGTTCGTGAAAAAACAGATATCCTGGATGCTGTAGGTAATACTACGGCTGCTACTGGTAAAGGTTTTGCCATTGCATCTGCTGCTTTAACAGCACTTGCTTTGTTTGCTGCTTTTGTTGGTATCGCAGGCATAAAAGGCATTGACATTTATCATGCAGATGTATTGGCTGGTTTGTTTATTGGTGGCATGATTCCTTTCATTTTTTCTTCTCTTGCTATCCGTGCAGTAGGCCAGGCAGCAATGAGCATGGTGGAAGAAGTTCGTCGCCAGTTCCGCACTATTCCTGGTATTATGGAAGGCACAGGCAAGCCTGAATATGATAAATGTGTTGCCATTTCTACTGATGCATCCATCAAGAAAATGATGCTGCCAGGTGCAATTGCATTGTTAACTCCGATTATTATTGGTTTCATCTTTGGTCCCGAAGTGTTAGGCGGTTTTCTTGCAGGTGCAACAGTAAGCGGTGTATTGATGGGTATGTTCCAGAACAATGCCGGTGGTGCATGGGATAACGCTAAGAAATCATTTGAAAAAGGTGTTGAAATAAATGGTGAAACTTACTACAAGAAATCAGAACCACACAAAGCATCCGTAACAGGTGATACTGTAGGTGATCCATTTAAAGATACTTCTGGCCCTTCAATGAATATTTTGATTAAGCTGATGAGTATTGTATCGCTGGTAATTGCACCAACCATTGCAAAGATCCATGCGGATAAGATACAGGAGGCTGAGAAGAAGGTGAAGGTGGAAGATGTGAGAGTTGTGAAAAAATAAGGTTAGAACGAAATAGATTGAAAGAGGCTGTCAAATAACAGCCTCTTTTTTATTGGCTAACGTAACACATCAGTGGAATTATTACGCACCAGCAGGAAACTCAGTTAAGTTTAATGCTAAAAATTTAGAAGGCATTGGGCTTAGCTTATTTTTTTGCAGAAGAATTATTGAAGCACATAGAAGAAAGGTGTGGGCCACCAGTATGGAAGGCAGCGGCTCCATATTTTTTTTACCACTGTTGATAACTATTGTGCCTTATTTTCTTTCTTTACTTCTCAGCTTAAAACCAATGTATACAAAACCAGCTAAAAGATGCAGCATTACAATACCAAAGATGATAGAAGATGTGATATCCATATACGAAATTGAAGCTGCAATTTCAACCATGCATCAAACAAATACTGTTACTTAAGTCACACTTGTAGCCGGTGATTCAGCCATTCTGCAAAATCTTTTACGGAGTAAAAAATAGCATCAGGCGATAGTTCAATCAACTTTGCAGGCTCAACAGTATCTGCCCATGCAGCCGCAACTACATTGATGTTATTTTGCCTGGAGGCAATAATGTCAGAAGGTGCATCGCCTACATATATCACTTCCTCCCTTCCGACACCTGTGAAATGATTTAAAACAGCCGCTATTCCCATCGCCTTTCTTGCACCTTCTGGTGATCCCGTTTCAATGATTTCAAAATACGACCCAAGACCAAAATGCTTTAATGAAATAGCTGTGCTGTATTTTCCTTTCCCAGTTACCATTGCAATCCTTACTCCGAGGTTTCGCAATTGTTTTAATATTTCCTCCATTCCTTCAAATGCAGTTCCGCACATATCATGCAGTTGTTCATAGTGATTAAGATAGGATTCAATACCCAGTTCATAGTGATCAGGCGCAAGCGCTTTAATGGTTCCCTCCTCCGAAGGACCAAATGTTGCAATGATTTCTTCGTCAGAAAGATCCCGATTGATCAGCGGTTCAATTGAATGCCTGAAAGCTTTTATACAAAGTGGCAAAGTATCGGCTATTGTGCCATCAAGATCAAAGATGACAGCGCTAATTTTTTCCGGCATAAGTTGATTTTTACGAATCTAACTGTTTTTTAAGATCGCTTTGAAATAGTTTCGATTGTTAAAGTACCATTCGAATTGCAGTGCAATTAAATTCTTTAGGTAATTTCAACAATCATTTGCTCTAAAAACTAATTATGTTATAATTCTGTGAAAACGAAAACCGCATTAAGCTTTTGATACCATTTTACAGTCCACAATAAAAAACATGAACTCATTTTTACCACACAAAAGAAAAGCGATGAAAACAGCAACATTAGCATTATCGCCAGATATCTTCCGCCGTTGTATAACTGTGGCGATAACTTCCGCACTGGCAGCTGCTCTTTTAACCTCTACAGCTTCAGCGCAGGGGCGCCATGGCGGCGGTGAACGTGGCGGTGGCGACCGTGGTGGAGGCGGAAATTTTGGAAGATCAAGATCAGAACAAAACAGGGTGCCTGCAGCGGACAGCCGCAGATGGGGTGGCTCTTCTGACAGGAGTTTTCCGGGAAGAGACAATCCTGCAAATAACAACCGGGATTTCAATCGAAACAACAGTGTACCAAACAACAACAGGGAGTTTAACCGTAATAATGACATTGCCCGTGGAGATGGCAATCGTGACTTCAACAGGAACGAGAATCGCTTTCCCGGCCGTGACAGAATGGAAGCGCCCGGCAATCGCAGTATAGATCGTAACAACAATATAGACAGGCGGATGACGCCTGGCCGCCCTAACGAAGGTGGTTTTGCAAACAGGCCGGCAGCATATCGTCCTGTTGTGGGTACATACAACAGGCCTGCTTACCGTCCCGTTTACAGGTACGATTTTCACCCGGTATATGACCGCTATAACCCAGCCTGGAGGTATGGATTTTTACCAAGGCGTAATTGTTATTTCTACAGTCTTCCTTCCACTTATATCAATATCAGCTTTGGGGGTATCGGTTACCGTTATTGGGATGGCGTTTTCTACAGACCATATAATAACCTGTTTACTGTAATTGCACCTCCTATTGGTATTTTCATTGATGTGTTGCCACTGGGATATCGCACTATCTATATACATGATTATCCTTACTACTATTACAATGGAACGTATTACGATAGAAGAGCAGATCACTACTATGTAGTATCACCTCCGGTAGGTGCCGTGGTGGAAAGCTTACCTGCTGGATATGAAACCGTGGTAATAGATGGCGAAACCTTTTACACCGCAGATGGTGCACAGTACAAACCGGTTATTCAGCAGAACGGGGAAATTTGGTACGAAGTAATCAAAGCAAATTAGCACAGTGATTTTATATTGGGGTAAAGGCCGGCTATGATAGCCGGCTTTTTTATTATCAGGCCGGCTTGGTTTAAATATATTTACCCAAAAATTGCCATTTTGAAATCTTTATTCAAAACTCATTTTTGTTTATTGTTGTTTGCAGGGTGTTTTTGCATACAGGCTTTTTGTCAAAAATCTTTTAAAGTATTGGGGTTTTATACAGCTAAAAATGACCTGGCGCATATCAGCTTTGTACATGAAGCAAACAAATGGTTTGAACAGAAAGCAAAAGAAAACCATTTCATTTATGATTCAACAAATGAGTGGTCAAAGCTAAATTCGGCTACCCTTTCCCGTTATAGTGTGATTGTGTTTTTAGATACAAGGCCTGAACTGCCTGAAGAAAGAGCAGCATTTGAAACCTACATGAAGAAAGGTGGTGCATGGATAGGTTTTCATTTTGCAGGATTTGCATTAAACAATTCTGATTTTCCGCAAAATTGGGATTGGTATCACAATGAGTTTTTAGGTACCGGGCAATACAAGGGGAACACATGGCATCCAACATCAGCCGTTTTAAAAGTGGAAGATCGGAATCACCCTATATTGAAAAACCTACCAGATACTTTTTCCGCCGCACCAAATGAATGGTATAGCTGGCAAAATGATCTCACCAAAAATAAAAATATTAAAATTTTATTGAGTATCGACTCCTCCAGTTTCCCCTTAGGTACCGGCCCAAAACAGCATGAGATTTGGCACAGTGGCTACTACCCTGTTGTGTGGACGAATAAAAAATACAGGATGGTCTATTTTAATATGGGGCACAATGATATTGATTATGATGGCGGAACCAATAAAGAACTGTCATTCCAGTTTGAAAATGAAACACAGAACCGGCTTATTTTAAATTCATTGCTATGGCTCGCTAACCGTAAGCGATAGACGAAAATTTACAATGGAATATTTCCATGTTTCTTCCTTGGTCTTTTTGCAACTTTGTTTTCCAGCATGGCAAATGCCTTGATCAATTTTTTTCTCGTTTCTTTTGGTTCAATTACTTCATCTATAAAACCACGTTCCGCAGCAGTATAAGGATTGGCAAATAGCTCCGCATATTCAGCTTCTTTTTCCAATAATTTTTTTGCAGGATCTTCAGCAGCAGCTATTTCATTCTTAAAAATAATTTCGCTGGCACCCTTTGCACCCATCACCGCAATTTCAGCAGATGGCCATGCATAGTTCATATCAGCACCAATATGTTTTGAGTTCATTACATCATAAGCGCCTCCATAAGCTTTTCTTGTGATAACGGTGCAGCGTGGCACTGTAGCTTCACTCAATGCATACAGAAGTTTTGCACCATTAGTAATAATCCCATTCCATTCCTGGTCAGTGCCAGGTAAAAAGCCCGGTACATCTACCAACACAAGCAGTGGAATATTAAAACAATCACAAAACCTGGTGAACCTTGCGCCTTTCTTAGAGCTTTCAATATCCAACACGCCAGCTAAACTTGCAGGCTGATTGGCAACTATACCAATGCTTCTTCCGGCCAGTCTTGCAAAACCAACTACAATGTTATCTGCATAATACTTATGTATTTCAAAGAAAGAATCTGTATCACAGATACCGTCAATCACAGCACGGATATCATAAGGTTGATTGGCACTTTCAGGTACTATTGTTTCCAGCAATTCTCTTGTTTCATCACCATGTGTATAGGGTAGTCTTGGTAATACATCTTCGCAGTTTTGCGGCATATAGCTAAGTAATTTTTTTACCTGCTCAATGCAATCCATATCATTTACGGCTGTGAGATGTGTAACACCAGATTTAGTTGAGTGTGTTGATGCTCCTCCCAACTCTTCAGAACTTACTTCCTCATTTGTTACCGTCTTCACCACGTTAGGCCCGGTAACAAACATATAACTGGTATTCTCCACCATAATCGTAAAGTCAGTCATTGCCGGCGAATACACTGCACCACCAGCACATGGGCCCATAATAGCGGATATCTGTGGTATAACGCCAGAGGATTGCACATTGCGATAAAAAATATCGGCATATCCCCCCAATGATCTAACGCCTTCCTGTATACGGGCACCGCCGGAATCATTCAATCCAACCATTGGTGCACCCACTTTCATTGCCATGTCCATGATCTTACAAATCTTTTCTGCATGTGTTTCAGATAATGCTCCACCAAACACCGTAAAGTCCTGGGCAAAAACATAAGTCAATCTTCCGTTCACTGTACCAAAACCTGTAACAACACCATCGCCATAGAACTGCTGGTCTTCCATACCAAACTCTCTTGTACGATGTGTTACCAATGCACCAATTTCTTCAAAAGAACCGGGATCCATCAATAAAGAAATGCGTTCCCTTGCTGTAAGTTTTCCTTTTTTGTGCTGTGCTTCTATCCTTTTTACGCCGCCTCCTAATTTACCTTCTTCAATTTTTGCTCTGAGTATGTCGGTTTTAGATTTCATTTTTATGGGTTTGTCGTGAATGGTCAATGGTGAATTGTGAATGGTCAATGTAGTTCGTTAAAATATTACATCTTCAATCTAAAATCTTAAATCATTAGTGTGCCAGCCTTCTCTTCCAACTGGTGGATTTATTTTCAACAGGGCTTAATTTTTTCTGCTTTTCCATCCAGTATTTTAATGCAATTACCGCAGCAATTTCTGCATTGGCTTTTTGTTTCTCCTTGATCTTTTCAGGTGTATAATAATTTTTTACAAAGTGCGTATCAAAATGGCCGGAGAAGAATGCTTCATGTTCAAACACAAATGTGCCAAATGGCAATGTAGTAGCAACACCTTCAATTTTATAATTTTTGATGGCCCCCAACATTTTTTGAATGGCTTCTGTTCTTGTTTTACCATGCACTACCAATTTAGCAATCATCGGATCGTAGTAGATCGGAATTTCCATGCCTTCTTCATATCCATCATCTACTCTTATACCCTCACCTGTTGGTTTTTCATACCTGGTAAGCGTACCAATAGATGGAAGAAAATTATTCAATGGATCTTCCGCACATACCCTTAACTCAATAGCATGCCCATTCAATTTTAAATCCTCCTGTTTCACTTCCAGTACTTCATTGCGTGCAATCTTAATTTGTTGCTCCACTAAATCAAGTCCCGTAATCATTTCAGAAACCGCATGCTCCACCTGCAGCCTGGTATTCATTTCAAGAAAATAGAAATTCATTTTATCATCCATCAAAAACTCCACTGTACCCGTACTGGAATAGTTACATGATTTGGCAACCATCACTGCGGCATCACCAATTTTCTTTCTTAGTTCTGGTGTGATAATGGCGGATGGTGTTTCCTCCACCACTTTCTGGTGCCGTCGCTGAATGCTGCATTCTCTTTCAAAACCATGAATCACATTACCATGATTATCTGCTATCACCTGCACTTCAATATGTCTTGGTGAGGTAACATATTTTTCAATAAAAACAGAGCCATCACCAAACGCAGCAGTCGCTTCGCTGATAGCCCTCTCCATTTGCTCCTTCATGTCTTCTGCTCTATCCACAATACGCATCCCTTTTCCACCACCACCTGCTGATGCCTTTATCAAAACAGGATAGCCGATCCTGTTAGCCACTTCCAATGCCAGCTCTACGTTATCAATTGCTTTATCTATACCAGGCACCATTGGAATGTTATAGTGACTAACACATTCTTTTGCTGCCAGTTTGGACCCCATGATACGCATTGCTTTTGCACTTGGGCCAATAAAAGTAATGCCTGCGTCTTCCACCTTTTGAGCAAAGTCAGCATTCTCACTTAAAAATCCATATCCAGGATGAATACCATCCACTCCCAGTTCTTTGCAGTACCTGATAATTTTATCACCGTCTAAGTAAGATTGATTGGAAGGTGCCGGGCCCAAACAAACCGCTTCATCTGCAAATAATACATGCGGTGCTTTTCTGTCTGCTTCAGAATACACCGCCACAGATTTAATCCCCATCTTACGAATGGTTCGCATTACTCTTAATGCGATTTCTCCACGGTTAGCAACTAATATTTTTTGCATCGTTAAAGTATAATTAGTCTGTAATATTATTTTAGTCAAGGCAATTGAAACGCTCCAGGCATTCAGAATCATTATCAATTATCCCATTATCAATTATCCATTATTCTAACTCCACTAAAATCTGTCCCTTCTCTACTGCCTGTCCTGCTTTTACCGCCACTCTTTTTATTATAGCATCGGCATGAATCATAATACTGTTTTCCATTTTCATTGCACCAAGTATCAGCAGCTTATCTCCTTCTTTCACTTCCTGTCCATCCTGCACAGTTACATCCAGCACCATACCAGGCATAGGTGCTTTCACTTCTTTTATTTGTTTGGTAGATACGGTAGAGAAGCCCATTTGATCAAGCTTTTGATCGAGTTCATCTTTAATCTCAATATCATAGGTTTCACCATCAATTTCAAGTTTCACTTTTTTGCCGCTAATATCTTCTTCAAGCAATTTGGCGTTTACCGAACGATGGTCTTTGATGATATTAAATTCAGTGGGAGATTTTTCTATAAGATCAGCAGCTTCAATGGTTGCTTTATCAAAGATGAAAGAAAATTCATTTGCCTTCACCTTAAGCAGTTTATTTGTTTCGGACATACAGCAAGTTTGTTTAGTTAAAGTTAACTGATTCAATCATAAACGAATCAATTCCTAAATATAAACAACAACAAGATTATTCAATAAAGGAAAATGAATGAATGATTCTTATCATAGCATCAAATGATTGCTAATAATAATGAGGGAATATAAAATTGAGATTAAATAGTAATGCTAATGCAGGTCGTAAAATATCTTTAGCAGGTTAGCTTCACCAGGAACTGTTTCCAATAAAAATGACTTTCTTCTTCTTCCATCAATAATTTCCAGCACGGATGTATTAGGTGGAATAGAACCAAGGTTATCACCAATAAACATAATTGTGTTAGGCCCTGGTTCAACTCTAACCGTAAGAAACTGCACATTTTTTTTAACAGGGAAACCCCGTGCAATCCATTTATTGTTGATACTAATGGAAACACTGTCTCCGTCTTCTACTGCATCATCCCACAGCGCAAGTGTAATCTCCCTTGATTGCGTTTTAACACTGCCAATCAGTTTTTCATTTGCCTTTAATGGGTCTGTACTTTTATAATCATTGAAATAAGTGTCCCTTTCTTTGTCATGTTCAAAGTACAATTTAATTGCAATGAAAACGGCAGCACTATCATCCTTTCTTGAAAAATCAAGCTTGAACTTTTTTCTGCCAAATTCAAAATTCACTTTTCCCTTGTTGGGCATTGCTTCATTAAAATTCTCTGCAAATAACACTACTATGTTTACACCTGTATCGAGAAAGATATCATCTGCATAATCCTTTTTTGACAAATACTGCTGCTCAAACAACATTCTACCATTAGCGGCCAATGAAACGATATCGTTTTTATTTTGGCTGGAGAAATGAACTGTTGCATCTCTTGAAGGAATATAGATAGTATCGAGCAAACCATAGTACACAGGTGAGAAAGAAGGACTCAAGGTTCGTTCGCCTAAGCTATCACTCAGTGGGATGCCATCCAGCTTATTAAAAAAGATGTCTGCATTCTTCAAAAAACTTAATAAGCCGGCTGCTAATTTTTGATGCGATGGTAAACTGTCTTTGATACTCGCAGGATTTTGTTTAAGCTGCATCCTGTTTACTGTGATGATGGGGGCTCCTTTTAAATCACGGCTTAAATCAAGCAGTCCATTTAATTGCAGCATGCCATCAATAATACTAAATGGCTTTTCGCTTACTGCAAATTTATTTCGGCTAATGGCCAACTGGCGGCTATTTTTCTTTACCAATAGTAATTCATACGTAGCACTAAAATTGGCACTGTTTAACTGAATGCGGGCAGGATAGAGAATACCTTTTTCTGAATAACCGATTTTTAACTGCATAGATATAGCAGCAGAATCACCGGATGGCTGGTATTGCATTTGCCAGGTACCTAACCATGCATCGTATTGCTGAGCTGTAATACTTGAAAACAGCAGTAAAAGAAAGCATGTTATCAGCCAGTTTTTTATCATGGGTTTATCAGCAGAAATAACTGCGGCGAAAGATAGATATTAATCAGCAAAGCGCATTTCCCAGCTTTGCTCTTCGCAAAAAATGAACATATTGTTAACCGTTATTTTACAAAAAAACGCTGAGCGCTGATGCAGTTGGCATCGTTACTCAACGTTTATTACAGTTTGACCAAAAAGGTTAAAAAGGTAAAGCAAATAATTATTGGTAGAACTGCTGGGAGATTGCGTTAGAAATTACTTTAAAACCTTCTACCCTTTTTACCAGTTCATACTTATTGTTTATGGCCCTTACATTAGGATTGGATAAGTGTTTTTGATTATAAGGTTCCAGTAAATCTTCTTCTGCTATCACATTACCCTCGGCATCCACTGTTCTTGAAAACACCCTGTAATGGAAATGCCATGGATTGTATTCAAGGTCTTTACCAGAGGAGGAATAGGTATCGTTATAGCCTTCAAATATTAATTGATTGGTGTGCTCCGGATGTTCTTTTAGTAATTCTGTGATGTTGATCATTTCATCCAGTTCGGGATCTTCGTGTACAATGCCACTATCCCATACAGTAGAGCCATTTAAATAAATTACCAGTCGGTTGTCTACGTGTTTAACATTGATCCAATATTCTTTTTTCATTGTTGTTGATTTTATTAGAAACAGAAATATTTTATTAGGATACAAAAATCGGCAGAGTATTTAAAACAGCTCATGACAAAAATTATACTTTTTTATGATTTTTATCCCGGAGCTAGCTAAAAAGAATCATACCTGGTAAAAAAGAAAGCCTTTCGATTGCTGTTACGCATTAACTTCGGCAGTGTATGAAACCGATGCAACATATTGCTGTTTACACTAATGCAGCTGTAGATACCCAGTGGCTGATAAAAGAAATACAGTCTGGCAGCCTCTTTGACTTTACCCCAGCACTTAAAAAATTACAGGGTGAATTATTTACCAATGCTGCACTGCAGCATTTTATCAAAGAAGAAATAAGGCATGAACGTTATATACTATCACCGGTACACAATAACCGGGTTGCTACTGCAAGTAACGGTGAGCAGCGATTAGCACTGCTGCAGTATTTGCTCGACAAAAGACCGAACTATTTTATTATTGACAACCTGTTTGACAGTCTTGATGTAAATGCCCAGCAGCGCATAAAGCAGTGGATAAAAGATATTTCAGATGAGACCATGATAGTGCAAATACTAAACAGGAAAGAAGACTGCCTGGACTTTATTGACAAAGTGTATATCGTTCAAAAAAATAGACTGGTAGCAACAGGGAGCAGGGAAATGTTTCTTAAAAAAGATTCAGTGGAAACAAGCAATAGTTTTCTTGGGAATGTTCCTCCCCCGGAAGAGACTTATAGTGAGATTGAAAATCCTTTAATCAAACTAACAAATGTATCAGTGCAATTTGGTGAAAGAAAAATTCTAAACAATATCAACTGGGAAGTAAATGCAGGAGAATTTTGGCAATTGGTTGGCCCAAATGGTTCAGGCAAAACTACCATACTGGCAATGATCACCGGAGATAACGTGAAGGGATATGGCCAAAACCTGGTTTTGTTTGGCAAGAAAAAAGGCAGCGGCGAAACGGTGTGGGAAATAAAACAAAAGATCGGCTACTTTGCTTCTTACATGGTGCAGCAGTTTGAAAGACCCGATACCGCTGAACAAATGATCATTGGTGGATTTTTTGATTCAGTTGGTTTGTACATCATTCCTACAGACAGGCAGAAAACATTGGCCTTGCAATGGCTGGATTTATTAGGTTTATCAAAACAAAAAGACACCCCGTTTTATCAACTCACACCAGTTCATCAAAGAATGATATTGCTTGCTAGGGCCATGGTAAAACATCCACCATTATTAATATTAGATGAACCTACAAACC